>DASYAQ010000334.1:0-2076 GCA_036501225.1 Caulobacteraceae bacterium
TGATCAGCCGCGCGCCTCGCTGATAGGTCACGTAGCTCCACAGCCAGTCCAGCGCGACGAAGAAGCGGGCGCGCAGGCCGATGAGGAAGTAGATGTGGATGAAGCCCCAGAACAGCCAGCCGATCAGGCCGGTCAGCTCGATCGGACCAAGCTTCACGACCGCCGCGCCGCGGCCGATGGTGGCGAGATCGCCGGCGTGCCGGTAGCGAAACGGCGGCGGCGGCGGGCGGCCGGTTAGGCGCCGCGCGATGACCCGGCCGACGTAGGCGCCCATCTGCTTGGCCGCCGGGGCTATGCCGGGGATGGGCTTGCCATCGGCTGAGGTCGGCGCGGCGCCATCGCCGATGACGAAGATGTCGGGATGGCCGGGCAGGGACAGGTCCGCCGCCACCTTTGCGCGCCCGGCCCGGTCGTGCTCGCCTGGCAGGCCGGCGGTCAGCGCGCCGGCCCGGACTCCGGCGGCCCAGAGGACGGTGACCGCGGCGATCCGCCCGTGGTCGAGGCTGACGCCACTCGCATCGATCGCCACCACCGTGGCGCCGGTCATGACCTCGACGCCGTAGCGGGCCAGGCGACGGGCGGCGTCGGCGGCCAGGCTTTCCGGAAAGGTCGGCAGGATGCGCGGGCCGGCCTCGACCAGCACGATGCGGGCCGCGGCCGGGTCGATGTGGCGGAACTCCGACTTCAGCGCATCGCGGGCGATCTCGGCGATCGCTCCGGCGAGCTCGACGCCGGTCGGTCCGCCGCCGACGATGACAAAGGTGGTGAGCTCCGGCGTCGCCCTGGCTTGGCCGGCCAGCTCGGCGCGCTCGAAGGCCGACAGGATCCGCCGCCGGATGGCGAGCGCGTCCTCCAGCGTCTTCAGGCCAGGCGCGAAAGGCTCCCATGGGTCGTGGCCGAAATAGGAGTGGGCCGCGCCCGCGGCGATCACCAGCTGGTCGTAGGCGATCGGCCCGGCCTCGGTCAGCACCCGGTGCGCGGCGGGATCGACGCCGGTCGCCTGGCTCATCAGCACCTGGGCGTTGGCCTGGGTCTTCAAGAGGTGGCGGATCGGCCAGGCGATCGCCGCCGGCGACAGCGCCGCCGTCGCCACCTGATAGAGCAGCGGCTGGAAGGTGTGGTGGTTCTTGGCGTCCAGCACCACCACCTCGGCCGGGGCATGGGCCAGCGCCCGCGCCGCCGCCAGGCCGCCGAAGCCGGCGCCGACGATGACCACGCGAGGCCGGGCCGCCTGCTCCGTCATCTGGATTTCCTTTTCGGTCCGGCCGACCGTTCTACGCCGGGCGAACGGACGTCAAGCCCGCGCCGCTTCAGGCGTCGGCCCACATGCGCAGCAGGTTGTGATAGCCGGCGGTGAGCGAGAGCACGGTCGGGTCTCTGTCGCCGAGCGCGCCGCGTGCGGCGATGACGTCGTCGTCCAGGCGGTGCAGCAGAGTGCGCTGGTCGTCGCGGCGGACCATCGACTGGACCCAGAAGACGGCGGCGAGGCGGCTTCCCCGGCTGATCGGCTCGACCCGGTGCAGGCTGGCGCCGGGATAGACCACCAGCTCGCCGGCCTCGCCCTTGACCGCATGCTCGCCAAAAGTGTCCTCGATCACCAGTTCGCCGCCGTCGTAGTCGGTCGCGTCGCTGAGGAAGAGGGTGCAGGACAGGTCGGTGCGCAGCCGGGCGCCGGTCTCGCCGACGAAGCGGACGGCGTTGTCCACGTGCGCGCCGAAGCCCATCCCCGCCTCATAGCGGTTGAACAGCGGCGGGAAGACCTTCAGCGGCAGGGCGGCGGACAAGAAGGTCGGATTGCGGCCGAGCGCGGTCAGGATCAGCTCGCCGAGCGCCCGCGCCGCCGCCTCGTCCTCGGCGACCTGCAGATTGCGCTTGGCCTTGGCCGACTGCGCGCCGGCGGTGACCCGGCCATCGACCCAGGGCGCGGCGGCCAGCGTCGCGCGGCAATGGGCGACCTGGTCGGCGTCGAGCAGGTTGGGAATGCTTACGAGCATGGGGCGGCGGCCTCAGCTTCGGCCAGGGCCGTGAGGGCTGCATGGCGCGAGCGGCTCAGCGACTTGAGCATGGCGCGGCGGC
>DASYAQ010000335.1:0-3763 GCA_036501225.1 Caulobacteraceae bacterium
GCGGATCGCCGCCAAGGCGGAGCCCGACGCCGAGGAAGATAGCCTGCTGCTGCACGGCCGCCTGCCGCTCGGCGACGAGTCCCGCCAGAAGAACGGCGGCTGGCTCAGCCTGTTCGGCGGCCGCACCCGGCACGACCAGTCACCGCCGCCGCTGCGCGACTATCGCGGCGATCCGACGCCGGTCCTGCAGGCCCGCGCCGCCGCCAGCGCCCAGGCCGCGCTGCAACCCGCGCCCGAGGCGCAGGCCGAGGCCGGCGAAGACCTGGAAATCCCCTCCTTCCTGCGTCGTCTGGCCAACTGACGACGCAATACCGCGGCGCGCCGCGGGCGCGTCGAACCTGACCGTCATCCGCTGCCGGAGCCGCGCTGGCGGCGGAATGCGGCGACCGATGAGCGCTCGCATTCGCCGGTGACCATGGGTGACCCGGACAAGCCGGGCCATGGCGGCTGGGGGTCGGTATTTATTTCAAAGAATCAAACACTAAACCTCGAAACATTCGGATACGGAAGTTGAGTTGCGGCCCGGCGGGCATCACCCTAAGGCGTCAAGCTAGGCTTTTTGGCGATGCGGTTCGCCGGGTTGGCATAGGCGGTCACACTTGGCGACATCGGCGGTCTTTCAGCACACACTCGGCGCGCCCGTCGTCTTCGAGGGCGTCGGCCTGCATAGCGGCCAGACCATGATCTGCGCCCTGCGTCCGGCCCCGGTCGGCGCCGGCATCAGCTTCGTCCGCACCGACCTGGCCGGCGACAACCGCATCCCCGCCCGCGCCGAGGCGGTGATCCGCACCCAGCTTGGCACGGTGATCGGCAACGCCGCCGGCGCCGAGGTCTCGACCATCGAGCATCTGATGTCCGCCTTCGCCGCGCTTGGCGTCGACAACGCCGTCGTCGAGCTGGACGGCCCCGAACTGCCGATCATGGACGGCTCGGCCGAGCCCTTCGTGCGCCTGATCGACCAGGCGGGCGTCGAGCCCCAGAACGCGCCGCGCCACTATATCGAGATCGTCGAGCCCATCGAGGCAGTCGACGGCGACAAGCGCGCCGCCCTGGTTCCCGCCGACCGGTTCGAAATGGCCTTCGAAATCGACTTCGCCAGCGCCGCCATCGGCGGCCAGCGCATCGACATCGTGCTCGACGAGGCCGCCTTTCGCGACGGGCTGGCGGCAAGCCGCACCTTCGGCTTCCTGCATGAAGTCGAAGCGCTGCGAAAAGCCGGTCTCGCCCGCGGCGGGTCGATGGACAACTGCCTGGTCATCGACGGCGACCAGCTGATGAACCCTGAGGGCCTGCGCTCGACAGACGAGTTCGTCCGCCACAAGGCCCTGGACGCGCTTGGCGACCTCTATCTGCTCGGCGCGCCGCTGATCGGCCGGTTCGAGGGCGTGCTGGCCGGCCATACCCTGAACAACGCGCTCGCCCGCGCGCTGCTGGCCCGTCCCGAGGCCTGGCGCACCCGGCTGCATAGCGAAGAGCTGGCCGAGGCGGTCTGACACACGCCAAGCGCCGCCATCCGGTTTGCGCGGCGCCGGAGCTGGTGTAGAAGCCTCACTCCTATTCTCCGTCTTCCTTTGGCGCGGGGGCGTCTTGTCGAGGTCATCGTCCGTGCTCGCTGAGGTCCGGGTTCGTCCCGCGTTTGCCGTCGTTCTCGTCCTGGCCGTCGGCCTGGGCGGCTGTAATCTTCTGAGTCCGAAGAAGAAGACGGACACCACCTATGCCGACCAGCCCGTGGAGCAGCTCTATTCGGTTGGCGCGGCCCGTCTCGACGCCCACCGCTGGGGCGAGGCGATCACCTATTTCAAGGAGGTGGAGCGCCAGCACCCCTATTCCGAGTGGTCGAGGCGCGCCATCCTCATGGAGGCCTACGCCCACTATCAGTCGAACAGCTATGACGACGCCATCGCCGACGCCAATCGCTTCATCGAGCTCTATCCGGGCAACGGATCGGCGTCCTATGCCTATTTCCTGAAGGCGGAGTGCTATTTCGAGGAGATCCTCGACGTCGGCCGCGACCAGGCCGCCACCGAACTGGCCGCCAACTCCATGCGCGAGGTTTCCCGGCGTTTCCCGCGCACCGAGTACGCCGCCGACGCGCGGTTGAAGATCGACATGATCAACGACCAGCTGGCCGGCAAGGAAATGACCATCGGCCGCTACTATCTGCGCAGCGGCGACACCCTGGCGGCGATCGGCCGCTTCAAGCTGGTGATCGAGCGCTATCAGACCACCAGCCACACGCCCGAGGCGCTGGAACGGCTGACCGAGGCCTATCTGACGCTGGGCCTGGTCGAGGAGGCCAAGCGCAACGCCGCCGTGCTCGGCTACAACTATCCCGGCGACTACTGGTACCAGGCCGCCTACCGGCTGATGACCGACCGGGGCTATTCGCTTTCGGTGAAGCCGAACGGCCGCGCCGGGCGTGGCTTCTTCAGCCGCGCGTCGAACTTCTTCGCGCCGCCGCCGATTTCGCCGCCGGAATCGCAGCTCGCCGCGCCGGACCAGTCGCCGGCCGCCGCCGCGGCGGCGGCAACGGCGCCGGAGCCCTCGTCCACCCCGGCGGCCAGGCCGAAGCATCCCTGGTGGGATCCCCTGCATCTGGACAGGGCCCCGCCGCCGCCGCCCACGAGCTGAACGGCCGCTCCAGGCTGAAGGCGGTTGACGCGCGCGCAATTGCGGCGATCCTCGGACCCATGCTGATCGGGCTGGCCATCCGCGACGTGGTCTTGATCGAGACCCTCGACCTCGCCTTCGGGCCGGGCCTGACCGCGCTGACCGGCGAGACCGGCGCCGGCAAGTCGATCATCCTCGATGCGCTCGGCCTCGCCACCGGCGCGCGGGCCGATGCCGGGCTGGTGCGCCGCGGCGCCGCCCAGGCCCAGGCCACCGCCATCTTCTCGCTGGCTCCAGATCATCCGGCCTGGGCCTGTCTGGCCGACAAGGGACTTGACGAGACGCGGGACGACGACCTGGTGCTGCGCCGCCAGCTGGGCGCCGACGGCCGCTCGCGCGCCTTCGTCAACGACCAGGCGACCAGCATAGGCGTGCTGCGCGATCTCGGCGCCATGCTGCTCGAGGTGCACGGCCAGCACGAGACCGTCGGCCTGCTCGATCCCCGCACGCACCGGCCGCTGCTCGACGCCTTCGGCGGCCTGAGGGCCGAGACCGGCCAGACGATCAAGACCTGGAGCGTCTGGCGCGACGCCCGCGAGCGGGCCGAGGCATTGCGCCAGGCGGCGCAGACCGCCGCCGCCGACACCGAGGAACTGACCCTGCGTCTCGGCGAACTCGACCGGCTCAGCCCGCGCCTTGGCGAGGAGACCGAACTGGCCGAACAACGCGCCCTGCTCGGCGCCGGCGAAAAAGCCCTGGCCGATGTCGCCGCCGCCCGCGACGCCCTTGGCGACAGCCTGTCCAGCCGCCTGGCCCAGGCCTTCCGCGCCCTGGAGCGGGCGCGCGATCGCACCCTGCAGGCGGGGGTCAGCGCCGCCGGCCCCGCCGCCCAGCGCCTCGCCGAGGCCGCCGCCGCCATCGACCGCACCCTGGTCGAGGCCACCGAAGCGGTCTCCGCCGTCGACGCCGCCGGCGCCGCCTTCGATTTCGAACCGGACCTCTTGGAAAAGGCCGAAGAGCGGCTGTTCGCGCTGCGCGCCATGGCCCGCAAGCTCGGCGTCACCGTCGACGACCTGCCCGCCCGCCGCACCGCCTTCGCCGAGGCCCTGCGCGCCGGCGAGACCAGCCAGGAGGCGCTGCAGGCGGCGGACGC
>DASYAQ010000336.1:0-7370 GCA_036501225.1 Caulobacteraceae bacterium
GTCGGGAACAGGAGAATACCGCGTCGGCGACGAGCGATTGCCGGTTGGCCCTGGCGATTGCCTCGGGGCGCCCGCAGGCGGAAAGGCGCATCAGATCGTCAACACCGGCGGCGAGGAGCTTCGCTACCTGGGCGTCTCCAATATCGGGGACGCTGATCTGGTCGAGCGTGAAGACGGGCAAGTCAGCGTCGTCATCGGAACGCGCGGCAACATCTATACAGCCGCTACCTACCACGGACGTGGCGTGCTGACGCCGCAAATGCGCGGGCGGGACGAATGACCCTTCAAGCCATCGATCATGTCCAGGCGGCCATGCCGGAGGGCGAGGAGGAGAGGGCGCGGGGCTTCTATCGCGACCTGCTCGGCCTGCCCGAACAGCCCAAGCCGCCGGAATTGGCCAGGCGCGGCGGCTGCTGGTTCGAGAGTGCCGATGTGAAGGTGCATCTGGGCGTCGAAACCCCGTTCACGCCGGCGAAAAAGGCGCACATCGCCTTCCGCGTCGATGACGTGCGGGCGCTTGCTGCGCGCGCCCGCGCCGGTGGGTTCGAGGTGGTCGACGACGACGAACTGCCCGGCCACGAGCGCATCTACATCTACGACCCCTTCGGCAATCGGCTGGAGTTCCTGAAGCCGTTGGAGACCGCCGCGTAATGCTTTCGATTCATGACCTGCACGTTCGCGTCGCCGAGGCGGAGATCATCAAGGGCCTGACGCTCGATCTGCCGGCCGGCGAGGTGCACGCCGTCATGGGACCGAACGGGGCGGGCAAGTCGACGCTGGCCTATGCCCTGGCCGGGCGGCCGGGCTACGAGGTGACGGCCGGCTCGGCGACCTATGACGGCGAGGATCTGCTGGCCATGACGCCGGACCAACGCTCGGCCAAGGGCGTCTTCCTCTCGTTCCAATACCCGCTCGAACTACCCGGCGTGCCAGGCCTGACCTTCCTGCGCACGGCGCTGAACGCCCAGCGCAAGGCGCGCGGCGAGGACGAAATCGCCGCGCCGGCCTTCCTGAAACTGGCGCGCGAGAAGGCCGCGGCGCTGAAGATCGAGTTCGACATGCTGCGCCGGCCGCTGAACGTCGGCTTCTCCGGCGGCGAGAAGAAGCGGATGGAGATCTTCCAGATGTCGCTGTTTTCGCCGCGGCTGCTGATCCTCGACGAGACCGATTCCGGCCTTGACATCGACGCGCTGCGCGTGGTGGCCGACGGGGTCAACGCCGCCCGCGCGCCCGATCGCGCCATGCTGGTCATCACCCACTACCAGCGCCTGCTCGACTATATCCGCCCCGACCGCGTCCACGTGCTGGCCGCCGGCCGCATCGCCGCCTCGGGCGGGCCGGAACTGGCCCACGCGCTGGAGCGCGAGGGCTACGACAAATACGCCCCCCTAGGCCAAGGCTCGGGAGGGCAGGCCGCGCACCTGTCCGCCGAAGCTCCGCACGGAGCCTAGGCGGATGAGTTTGGCCAGCGCGCTCAAGACTGGAGATATTGCCGAGCTGCCGTCGCGCCGCGACGAGGATTGGCGTTGGACCGATCTGCGCGGCCTGATCCGCACCCTGCCGGCCGCCTCGCCGCCGGGCGATGCGGCGGCCCTGGAGCGCGGCCTGTTCGACGATCAGGCGACCGAAACCATCGTCTTCCTGAACGGCCGGCGTCTGTCGGGCGTGGGTCCGGTGGTCGTCGCCGCGGGCGTTCCACGGACCATCGCCTTGAGGTTTGTCAATCAAGCCCATGCAACCGCTCATCATTCCGCGCTGAGCATCGCGGTCGAGGCCGGCGCGGCGCTGACCCTGCTGGAAAGTCATGAGGCCGCCGGCGCGGCCTATGTCGCCGACGTCGAGCTGAATATCCGGTTGGGCGAGGGCGCGCGGCTGGAGCGGATCGTGCTCGTCGACGAGGCGGACGACGCCATCGCGGTCGCCACCGCCGAGGTCGAGCTGGGATCCCACGCCGACTTCGCCCAGACGGCCCTGACCCGCGGCGCCAAGCGCCAGCGCTGCGAGACCCGGCTGCGCCACGGCGCCGGCGCCGCGGCGCGGCTGGACGGCGTCTATCTGCTGGACGGCGAACGGCGCGGCGACCTGACCAGCGAGGTGATTCACAACCATCTGGGCGGCGCCACGCAGCAACTGACCAAGGGCTGCGTGCGCGGCCAGGCGCGCGGCGTCTTCCAGGGCCGCATCATCGTCGCCCGCGGCGCCGACGGAACCGACGCGCGCATGGGCCACCACGCACTCATTCTCTCCGAACGCGCCGAGGTGGACGCCAAGCCCGAGCTGGAAATCTACGCCGACGACGTCTCGTGCAGCCACGGCAATACGGTCGGCGCCCTGGACGAAGAGGCGCTGTTCTACATGGCCCAGCGCGGGCTGCCCGACGCCGAAGCCCGCGCGTTGCTCACCGAGGCCTTCGTGGGCGAGGTGGTGGACAGGATCGAGCACGAGGGCGCCCGCGATGTGGCGCGCGCCTGGGTGGCCGAGCGCTTGAGGGCAGCGCAATGACCGCGCCCCTCCCGCTCATCCCCGCGAAGGCGGGGACCCAGGCGTTTTTCAACCGCCAAGGACGCCAAGTTCGCCAAGATGGTCAATCGGCCAATGCCCGTGCCGCTTCCCTCTTTGCGTCCTTGGCGAACTTGGCGGTCGGTCTTGCAGCGCCCCAGCCACGCTCAAGTCCGCCAAAAAACCTGGGTCCCCGCCTTCGCGGGGATGAGCGGGTTATTGGGAGCGCTCTCTGATGAGCTTCGATCCCGAAACCGTCCGCGCTGAGTTCCCGATCCTGTCTCGCCAGGTGAACGGCTATCCGCTGGTCTATCTGGACAACGCCGCCTCGGCGCAGAAGCCGCGGGCGGTGATCCAGGCGATGACGCGGGCGATGGAGGGCTCCTACGCCAACGTCCACCGCGGCCTGCACACGCTGGCCAACGAAACCACCGAGGCCTACGAGAAGGCTCGCGAGAGCGTGCGGCGGCTGATCAACGCCCCCAGCGCCGACGAGATCGTCTTCACCAAGGGCGGCACCGAGGCGATCAACCTGGTCGCCGCCTCCTTCGGCCTCGATCTGCGTAGCGGCGACGAGATCCTGCTCTCGGAGATGGAGCACCACGCCAATATCGTGCCCTGGCACTTCCTGCGCGAGCGCAAGGCGGTGGTGTTGAAATTCGTCCCCGTGACCGACGACGGCCGGCTGGACATGGAGGCCTTCCACGCTCTCCTGGGGCCGAAGACCCGGATGGTGGCCGTCACCCACATGTCCAACGTGCTGGGCACGGTCAATCCGGTCGCCGAGATCATCGCCGCAGCGCACGCTGCGGGCGTCCCGGTGCTGCTCGACGGCTGCCAGGCCATCGTGCACGAAGCTGTCGACGTTCAGGCGCTCGACGTCGATTTCTACGTCTTCTCCGGCCACAAGCTCTACGGCCCGACCGGCATCGGCGTGCTCTACGGCAAGGCCGAGCGGCTGGCGGCGCTGCCGCCGTACCAGGGCGGCGGCGAGATGATCGGCCACGTCATGCTGGACGACATCACCTATGGCGAGCCGCCGCACCGGTTCGAGGCCGGCACGCCGCCGATCCTCGAAGCCATCGGGCTCGGCGCGGCCATCGACTGGCTCGCCGCGCTGGATCGCCCGGCCATCGCCCGCCACGAGCACGGCCTCTACAGCCACGTGAAGGCGCGGCTGAATGGCTCCAACTGGCTGACCGAACTTGGCGCGGCGCCGGGCAAGGGCGCCATTTTCGCGTTCAATGTCGAAGGCGCCCACGCCCACGACATCGCCCAGTTGCTCGACCGTTATGGCGTGGCCGTGCGGGCCGGGACCCACTGCGCCGAGCCGCTGATGCGGCGTTTCGGCGTCACCGCCAGCGCGCGCGCCTCTTTCGCCCTATATAATACGCTCAAGGAGGCCGACGCCTTCGTCGACGCCCTTGAAAAAGCGCAGACCTTTTTCACCTAGAGACCGTAAGCTTAAGCCGATGACCGACGCCCGACTCGAAAATGAACCCAAGGCCTCCGCCCTCAGCCAGGCGGAGCTCGACGGCCTGACCGACCAGCTGGTCGATAGCCTGAAGACGGTGTTCGACCCGGAAATCCCGGTCGACATCTATGAGCTCGGCCTGATCTACAAGGTCGACGTCTCCGACGATCGCGACGTGGCCATCGACATGACCCTGACCGCGCCCGGCTGCCCGGTGGCCGGTGAGATGCCGGGCTGGGTCGAGGATGCGGTGATGGGCATCGAGGGCGTCAAGTCCTGCACGGTCAACCTGGTCTTCGATCCGCCGTGGGATCCGTCGCGCATGTCCGACGAGGCCAAGCTGCAACTGAACATGTTCTAGATCGCCATGGAAACCGCAACCGAACCCCGCATCCGCCGCCCGAGGCCCAAGGTCGTCACCCTGACCGAACGCGCCGCCGCGCGCGTGCGCGACATCATGGGCCGGGCAGAGAAGCCCTATGCCGGGCTGCGCGTCGGCGTGAAGAACGGCGGCTGCGCCGGCCAGGAATACGTGATCGAATATGCCGAGACGGCCGGACCGCTCGACGAGATCGTCGAGGACAAGGGCGTCACCATCCTGATCGAGCCCAAGGCGGTGCTTTTCCTGCTGGGGTCCGAGGTCGACTACGAGGCGAGCAGGCTCTCCGCCAAGTTCGTCTTCCACAATCCCAACGAAACCGACGCCTGCGGCTGCGGCGAAAGCGTCACCATCGAGCCCGCCGCCGCGCGCGATTGACCGGTCTAGAGTGTTCGCAAGCCAGACCTGAGTATAGCGAAAGTAGCTTGGCCGTATTTGGGCCTCGAGAGTTATTTCGCGATAAAATTCCCCAAATCCCGCCCGAACCGTCTATGGTTGCCCGGCTTAACCACGGGATGCCAAACATGATCGCCGGTCGCGCCGCCTTTCAAGATCGTGAGATCTTCACCGTCACGCGTCACCTCGATGGCTGGGCCGTCGAGCACAATGGCGACTATACCGACGCCTCCACCTCGAAGGAGGAAGTCCGCGCCGCGGCCCACAAGCACGCGCGCGCCGCCCACGACGCCGGCAAGGCCTGCCAGGTGACGGTGAGCGACGAAACCGGCTTCTTCCACCCCGGCCAGGGCGGCCGCAGGTAGGCTCGTTCGAATGGGCGTCCGTGAGCGCGGCCTCACGGGGGCCGATGGTTTGATCGCCGCCAAGAGGCAAGCTGATGAGCGCCAAGGCCGGCAAGACCCAGACTGTAACCGCGCCGCGCGCGCCGGATATCGCCGATCTGCGCTCCGCCATCGACAAGGCCGAGACGCAAGGCATCGACCGCGGCGACATGCTGCTGCACCTGACCCTGCGCGACGAGTCGGTGATCAAGCGCAGTCGTTCGGTCGGCGTCGATGAGATCAGCTTCGCCGACGGCCAGATGCGCTTCATCGGGGTTCGCGTCGTCGTCACCTCGGACGCCATGAGCAGCCTCGAAGCCCCCGCCGAGGCCCCGGCCGCGGCCTAGGCGTCCGATTTCGGCGAGATTCACCCGCGCGCGATGGCTATCCTTCTTGGCAGCCGCGAGGATAAAGCCATGACCACCGTCGCCGAAAAACGCGCCGCCTTTCGCCGCCTGCACGAGTCCGGCTTCTTCGTCCTGCCCAATCCCTGGGACCTGGGCAGCGCGCTGCATCTGCAGACCCTGGGTTTCAAGGCCCTGGCCTCGACCAGTTCGGGATTTGCGCTGGCGCTGGGCCGGCCCGACTACGGCGTCGAGCGCGACGAGCTGCTGGATCACCTGCGCTCTCTGGCCAATGCCGTCGACCTGCCGTTCAACGCCGACTTCGAAGGCGGCTATGCGGTCGAACCGGAGGGCGTCGCGGCCAATGTGCGGCTGGCGATCGACACCGGCGTCGCCGGCCTCTCGATCGAGGACCGCGTCGTCGGCGGCGATCCGGGCCTGCTCGAGCTTGGCCTGGCGGTCGAACGGATGAAGGCGGCGCGGGCGGCGATCGATGCGGACGCCAGCGGCGTGGTGCTGGTCGGCCGCTGCGAGGGTTATCTGGTCGGCCAACCCGACCTCGCGGCGACCATCGCGCGCCTGCAAGCCTATGGCGAGGCCGGCGCCGACTGCCTCTATGCGCCGGGCCCGCGCTCAAGTGCGGACATCGCCGCCATCGTCAAGGCCGTGGCCCCGATCCCGGTCAACGTCCTTTTGATGCAAGGCGCGCCGACGCCTGCCGAACTCGCCGACCTCGGCGTCCGCCGCGCCAGCACCGGCGGCGCACTCGCCTACACCGCCTGGCGCGCCTTCGACGCGGCCGCCAAGGCGCTGCTCTAAAACCTCTACCAGAGGGAGAGGGAGGGGCCCGCGGCCGAAGGTCAGCGGGAAGGTGAGGGGTTACGGCCTATCAGTTTTATCCTGAAACGGCGTACGCCCTCATCCTCCCACAGAGCGAGGCGCTGTGGGCCCCTCCTTCTCCCCACGGGAGAAGTAAGGAGGCTCTGGTCCCCTCCTGCTCTCTATGGGAGAAGTCTTCAGGCCGCGCTCGGCATCGGCCGGGCGACCGTCACGCGGTTGCGGCCGGTGCGTTTCGACGTGTACAGGGCTTCGTCGGCGCGTTCGACCAGGGCGACGGCCTCTTCGGCCATGCGGAAGTCGGCCAGGCCGGCGGAGAGGGTGATGGCGCCCAGGTCCTCACCGGTTGAGCGCCGCTTCAAGGCCCGCGACGACACCTCCTTGCGGATCCGCTCCAGGGTCTGCAGCACATCGTGCGAGCGCTCGCCAGGGAAGATCATGGCGAATTCCTCGCCGCCATAGCGAGCCGCGAACCGGGGCGCAGGCGCCAGCCGGCCGATGACGCTGGCGACGTAGCGCAGCACCTGGTCGCCGGTCTGATGGCCCCAGGTGTCGTTGAACGTCTTGAAGTGGTCGATGTCGAGCACGGCCAGCGTCAGCGGCTGGCGCGCCTTGCGCGCCTCGTCGCAGGCGCGGGCGAACTCGTCGTCGAAGGCCTTGCGGTTGGCCAGGCCGGTCAGGCCGTCGGTGGTGGCGTCGCGGCGCACGCGTTCGAGATTGACCTTCAGCCGGCTGACCTCGGCGGTGGATTCCGCCAGGCGCTGCTCCAGCGACCGGTTGTCCTGCTGGACGTCACGGGTGGCGTTCGAGAGGCTCTTGACCAGCTTGCCGAGTTCGGCCGGCTCGGTCTGGGCGGCCAGTTCGCGGCCGGCGCCGGCCAGGGTCTGGCCGTACTGTTCGCTGGACACGTGCGCCGCCTTGATCGCCTCGGTGACCGAGGCCAGTTCGCGGTTCAGGCGGTCGCCGGCGTCGCGGATCTGGTCGTCCAGCCGCGCCTTGGGCAGATAGGCGGCGGCGAGCGCCTCGCTGACGCCTTCGGTGATGGTTTCGCGGGCGGC
>DASYAQ010000337.1:0-12184 GCA_036501225.1 Caulobacteraceae bacterium
TCGTGGAGGTCGAGGTGCTTCCCGCCACGGTCATCGAAATGGCGCCGTTGATGACCGCGATGACGACCGGGGCGTCGCAGCCCAGGCCCGGCGGCGACCACTTTCCGGCGACCGGCGCCGGCGGGTTCTTATGCTGGTTCATCATGAACCAGACGCCGCCGCCGATAAGCGCCAGAACCAGCACCCCGACGACGGCGAAGATCACGATCCGGGATGAGCCAGCCGCGGGCGCCGGAGCGGCGAAGCTCGGTGCCGCAGTGGCCGCGGCCGCAGGAGCGGCTGTGGCTTGCGCGACCGCTGGCTTGGCCGTTGCCGTCGGCGCCGTGCTGGCTGCAACCACGGGGGCGGCCGCGGCTGCGACGGGCGCGGCCGCCCCTGCTAGAGCCGTCGCCGGGGCCGCCGGGGCCGGGGCTGGCGTTGCGGCCGCGGCTGGCGCCGGTTCGGATTTGACCGCCGGCTTCGCGGCCGTCTTGCTCGGCTCGACGGTCGCGACGGGCGGGGCCGCCGGCGGGGCGGCCTCGACCTCGGCTTCGGGCGGCTTGCCGGTGATGGGCGGCGTCGCCGACTTGGGCCGCCTCGCGGCCGTCGCCGAATCCGGGCTTTCCAGCGCCGCGATGGCCAGCGCCACTTCGCGCGCGACCCCCTTGACCTCGGTCTTGGCGGCGCGTTGCGCCCGGTCCGCATCCTCCTTGGCGGCGCGGGCCGCTTCGTACTCCTGCGCTGCGGCGCTCATGATCAGATGGGTGGCGCGCATCTCCATCACGCGCAGATGCTGTTCCTCGGCGCGGGTGAAGGTGGCCTGGGCGACCTGGGCGGCGTCGATGGTCTCGGCTTCGCGGGCCTGGGCCTCTTCGAGCGCTTCCTGCGCCCGGGCCAGGGCCTGCTGCTTCAGCCTGAGGCTCTCCTCGCGCCGCGCCAGCGCGCCGGTGAGTTCGCCGGGCGTCGCGCCGCCCTTTTCGACCACCTTCTCTTCGATGGTCTCGATCAGCCGCGTCCAGCCGCGGTTCGGCTCGCGCTCGGTCCAGCCGTCGAGCGGCAGGCCATTGACCCGGTCGTAGGGGAAGGGCGGCTTGGGCAGGCCGACGATCACATTGATCAGCTTGTTGCTCTCGAGCCCCAGGCGCGCCTCGTCCTTGACGTGGTCGCTGGTCGACGAACTGGGCGTCCACAGCACCACGATGCTGGCGAGCTCGACGATTTGCCGCTCGAGCTCCTGGTGCCAGTCGATACTGCGCATGTCCTCGTCCCACCAGACGACGACGCCGACGGCGCGAAGGCCGCGGATGATCGCGTCGGCGAGCGCGCGGTCAGCGCGTGAATAGGATAAGAATACGCCCGACATCCCCGTCACTTCCGTGGCCCCGCCGCGGAAGAGCGAGCCATCGCGCACCTTACCGGAGAACGACGTTCCAGGACAAGCGGCGGCGGCGGGTTCAGAGCAAATTAGTCAGCATGCAATGTCTTCGATCAGAAGCGCCGCGTCGTTAACCACAGTTTACAAGGCTCAAGATGACGCAGGACTGGCGGGATTTTTCGCTCACCTTCGCCGCTGTGTGCAAGATCATGTCGGAAGTGACGCCTGTGTGCATTCAGACAGCAGTTCTGACTAAGGCGCGCCCGATTGACGCCAGGGAATGCTCGCCACTGTCGGCGATACAGTCATTGCGGCCGCTTGCATCGGCGAGATGATCTTGGCGACGATTCGCGAACTGACAGTTGCGCGGGCGCATGCTAGGCCTCATTCCTCTGTCCAGGACGAGCGGAGGGCGCTCGCACCGAAGACAACCGGAGCAGCAGGATGTCCGACAACGACGCCAAGAAGACGCCGGCCGAAACCCCTGAGGCGGAAGCGCGTCACGCCGCCAAGGTCGGCGTGGAAGACCGGGGCCACATCGTTAGCACCGCCGCCGACCAGCCCGTCGATGGCATGATCGCCGACCTCGCCGACGGCGACACGCACAAGCACAAGCACCCCAAGAAGAAGTAACGACCGCGCGACCTTCGCCGTAGATCGGCGGAGGTTGTTTGCCTCGAGTTTTTTACCGCCAAGGACTCCAAGAGTGCGCTGTTCTTGGCGTCCTTGGCGCACCTGGCGGTTCATTTTCGCGCCTTCTGAACGCCCGCAGTTTCAAGAGCCTGGGTCCCCGCCTTCGCGGGGATGAGCGGAGCTAAGTGGCCTTTGGCCCGCAGCAGATCATCTGGGTTTCGCGCACGATCACCCGGTCGTACTCCTTCACATCGTCGGCGAGCGCTTCATAGGGAACCAGGCTCGGGTGCAGGCGCCTGAGTTCGTCCTTGGAACGAAGGGTGGTCGAGCGCCAGCCATCCATGCGCCGCTCGGTGTTCCAACGCTCATGTTCCAGTTCGGCCAGCTTCTCGCAGTCCTCGTCGCTGGCGAACAGACAGCTGCCGGCGGCCAGCTTCGGCGGTCCGGCCAGGCCCAGCCAGAGCGCCGGATCGATGCCGGCGCTGGCCAGCTTGGCCGGGATATGGGCGACGGCGTCGCGGTTCGACTGGCGGAAGGATTCATCCAGCTCGTCCCACGGCCGCGCCGAGCGGTTTTTCGGGTCGTCGCGCTCGTCCGCCGGCAGCGCGGCGCGATAGGCGGCGCTGAAGGCGCGCGCGGCGCTGTCAGGGGTGTTGGACAGGAATTCGCTGGCCTCGATCACCGATTCCAGGTCGCCGAACGCGGTCAGCGCGTTCAGGCCCTGAAGGGCGCCGGCGGTGTGCTCCAGGGTGTCGGATTCACGCAGGCGCACGAAGATCCGCGGCTGCCCGACATCCACCGCGCGCAGCAGCGATTGCAGCATGCCCGCCGTGCTAAGGGCCTCGGCGTCCACACTTAGGCAGACATAGGCCGCGGTCACCGGGCCGGCTTCGGCGAGCGCGTGGGCCAGACTGGTGGCGTCCGGAATCACCCCGTGGCTGCCGAACCGGCCTTCGATGAAGGTGAAGTGAGCGCAGGCGTCGATCTCCGGCGCCCGCACCCGCAAGACCCCCTCCAGCGCCTTGGCGTCCGGATCGATCACGGTGATGCTGGGCAGGCCGAGATAGGTGGTCCGGCAGTTGACGATGATGTCGCTGGCGACGGCCTGGCCGTGCTGTCCGAAACCGACGATCAGGGCGTGGATGCGTTTGTGGCCGACCTCCTTGGCGATCAGGAACGGCGGATGATCGATGCACAGGGCCCGCGCCGCCACCTCGGCCACCGACAGCACCCGCGTCCGCGCCTCGTTGAGCGTCGCCGCCGCGTCCTCGGCCAGGCGCACGTCGCGCATCAGCACGGTGATGAAGGCGTTGGGCGCGACCACCCGGGCCGCCCGGGTCAGGACCAGGGCGTCGGCGTCGTCCTCCTCGGCCAGCAGAATGTGGTCCGGCGCCTTGGCGTATTGGGCGATGATGGCGCTGTGGTCCTCCAGCGGCCAGGGCACCGCGAAGGCCCGGGTCGAAGCGGCGTTCAGGCTTGGCGCGCCCAGCCAGATCACGCTCTTGCGGGCGCGCTGGGCCGCTTCGAAGCCGCGCGAGGCGATGCCTTCGCCACCGACGATGATCACGCGCTGGCGCATCCAGCGCGCCGCGGCGTGGGTCGCCCGGGCCTGCAGCAGCGCGAAGATGGTGAAGAAGAAGGTGGCCGAAAGGGTGGCGAAGCCGGTCCAGACCGCGACGGCGAAACGCCAGTCGGTCGCGCCGGGGGCCGGGACGTCGTACATGCTGCTGGCGGTGTCGAACAGGCCGGTGGTGCGGAAGAGCGCATCGGCCAGCCGATAGCCTCTGTCTCTCCAGGCCCATACCCCCAGCGCCACGGTGGCGAGGGCCAGGACCGGGATCACCCAGGCCGGGTTGATCGCGAACCTCCGGCGTCTGGTCGCGCGCCTCGGGCTCACGCGCCGCCCGTCCGCGCCGCCGTTCGGCCGACGGGTCGCGAATCGACAGCCGTAAGTCTTGGCCAGCCCATGATGCTTGGCTTTTACAACGCGCCGGCCGTCTCGGAAATGTCAAAGCTTGGCGGGCGCGGCGCGCCGGTGGCTCAAGGCGCCGCGCTATCCAGCGGTTCGGTGACGAAGGCCTCCACCCCGCGCTGGGACAGGTCGACCAGCTGCGACGACTCGATCCGACGCCGGCTGCCGTCCGGATCCTCCAGCCAGGCGGCGTGCTGGGCCGGATCGGCCCTGGCCAGGCCCAGCAGGGTCGCGCCGGTTATGAAGGCGCCGCCCCACTGCAGGTCGTTTCCATTCAGGGTGAAACGGAACATCCGGTCGTTGTTGAAGGCCAGCAGCTTCTCGATGCCTTCGCGCAGGTCCAGCGGCTCCTCGAGGCGGATTTCCTCGAGCAGCCCGTCGGTCAGCACCGCGAAGACCACATGGTCCTCGGGCGGGCTGAGCGCGGCCAGTTCGCGCAAGGACCGTCCGGTGTGGACGGCGGTGTCGGTGATGAGCGGGCGGAAGCGAAGCAGGGCGTCGCCGACCATGACGCGATAGGGACCGGCGTCCCGCGGCCGCCGCCCGTCGCGAGCGCAGACCTCGATATCCTCGATGTCGCCCTGCGGAGCCTCGCTCATGCCCACCCCCGATTTGTCCAGCCCATCGCGCGGCCCCGGGTCGTCGAACCGAACGCCCGCGAGGCGCGGCCTAGCATCGCAACAAGACGACTCCATGACAGAGCCGCCGGTCGGCCCGTCGGTTGACAGCGACGGGCGTCGTCAGCGAGAAGAAACCAGAGGGGAGCCGGGCTTGGCGGAGTTGCAGCTATGAGCGTTGGGCCCGAGCGCATCGCGGTCGCGGGCCCCTCGATCACCGACCGAGAGGTCGAGCTGGCAGCCGATGCAGCGCGCAATGCGTGGTTTCAGGACAGCTACGTTTACAACCGCCGCTTCGAGCGAATGGTGGCGGACTATGTCGGTCTGTCCCATGCGGTCAGCCTGTCCCACTGCACGGCGGCCCTGCATCTGGGCCTGGTGGCGCTCGGCGTCGGGCCGGGCGACGAGGTCATCGTTCCCGATGTCACCTGGATCGCCTCGGTGGCGCCCGTGGTCTATGTCGGCGCCGATCCGGTGCTGGTCGACATCCTGCCCGACACCTGGTGCATCGATCCCGACGCGGTCGAGGCGGCGATCGGGCCGCGCACCAAGGCGATCATCGGGGTGGACCTGTACGGATCGACCTGCGATTGGGCGCGGCTGCAGGCCATCGCCGACAAGCACGGCCTGGCGCTGATTGAAGATGCGGCCGAGGCGCTTGGCTCGCTGCATCACGGCCGCCGCGCCGGCGCCTTCGGGGCGCTTTCGGCCTTCAGCTTTCATGGTTCGAAGACGGTGGCGACCGGCGAGGGGGGCATGCTGGCCACCGACGACCCCGCGATCTACCACCGCATCCTGGTGCTGCGCGATCACGGCCGCGAGCCGGGCGACCGCTTCTTCCACAACACCGAGTTCGCGTTCAAATCCCGCATGAGTGCGGTGCAGGCCGCGCTGGGCGTCGGCCAGATGGAGCGCATCGATGAGCTGATCGCGCGCAAGCGGGCCATTTTCGGCTGGTATCGCGACCGGCTGGGCGACCTGAACGGCGTGGCCATCAACGCCCAGCCGGCCGGGACCGAAAACAGCTACTGGATGGTCACGGCCGTGCCGGACGCGGCTTTCGGCCTCGACAAATTCGCCATGATGGCCGCGTTCGACCAGCGCAATATCGACACTCGGCCGTTTTTCTCCCAGCTGTCCACCTTGCCGGCCCTGGATGACCGTCCGGCGGCCAAGCGCTTCGTCTCGCCGTCCGACAAGGGCGCCCATGCCGCGACCTACGGCATCAACCTGCCGTCTGGCTACCACATGGATGAGGCCAGGGTGGATCGGGTGTGCGCGACCCTGAAGGAGATCCTCGCCACCCGCGGTTCATGACGTCCCGTCGGCCGAAACCCCGGTCCAGAAGTCGCGATAGGCCTCAGCCTTCTCCAATGAGGTCCGGCCGATGAAGTCGCAGATATCCGCCAGCAGGCTTTCCAGCTGGAAGCTCGGAAAACCCTGCCGCCATTTCTCGTGCAGCGCCGTGGCCTCGGCCTTTAGCGGTGAATCGAAGCGCGCGTTGGCGTCACCCACGAAACGCCGAAACATGACCTCGAACCACTGATTGGCCATGGCCTGACGTTCGGCCAGGGAATAGCGCCGGCCGAACCGCGACTGCAGGATGATGCTGGCGCCTTCGAAGCCGCACAGCATCCATTGCAGCTGGCGAATGGCGGGGTCCAGGCCGGCGGCGGCATAGACCTTCAGGTCCCGCCCGACGCCGACGTCCACGGTCTCCCAATTGGCGTTGTCGTAGATGAAGGCGACCCGGCCGACGTGAACGAACCGGCCGGCCAGCAGATAGGTCAGCGAGAAGAAGTGATCGTGAAACGACAGGGCGAACGGGTGACTGAAGAGGAACTCCCAGGTGTCGGTCAGGACCGATCGACGGATAGCCGAATAGAAGATGAGGTTGGGGCCCTGATAGCCGAGGTAGCCCGAGACCCGGTCCGTGACGGCGGCCGAATCGACCTTGGGATAGCTGACGACGTAGGAGGTGTCGGTCTGCTCGAGCACATAGGCGCCCGTGATGCCGGCGACCGACGGGTCCTCCGCGAGCCGCGCCGCCGCCGCCCCGATCGCCGCCACTCCTCGATCGAGACCGCCATCGTCGTCGCCGAGAAAGACCACGAACTCGCCGGTCGAGGCGCGTAGGCCTTCCTGGAAGTTGGTGTTGGCGTCGCAGGGCTCGGCGATGATGATGCGGCAGTTCGGCTGCTGGATCCGTTCCAGCATCCCCCGCTTTTGCGGACTGCCGGAATTGTCCCTGACCACCACCTCGACCGTTTCGGAGGCCCACGAACAGGCCTGCATGATCCGGGCACAGGCGCCCAGGCTGTCGCGATTTGACGGGACGATGATGGACAGCCTCACCAGCCTCTAACCTTCCACTGAGCCGGCACGCCGGCTCAAATATCGATGAAGAACAGGTCCAGCCCCGGCCGCTGCAGCGCCGGCACGCTGGCCGCGATCTGGCGGGCCCTTGCCGGGTTCAGCCCGACATAGACGACCTCAACGCCCTCCGGAAGCGAATCCGGCGCGGCGACTGGCACGTCGAACAGCGGCTTTCCCCAAAGGTGGCGATTGTTGTCCAGGCAGCAGACGGGCTTGATGCGTCTGGACATGCGGGCCAGCAGGAAGGCGCCGTAGAAGCCTGCGCCATAGATCGCGGTCGCGCGGCGCTGGTTGGTCTCGAACAGCTGGTCGAGGCGATCGCAGGCCCGTGCGAAGGCCACCGCCGTGACGCGCGCGCGGTCCGCGGTCGCCGCGATATCCGCCTTGGACAGGGCCGTCGTCACCTCGCCGACCCGACAGGTCACGGCGAACGCGCTGGGCAAGGCCGCGGAATCAAGATCGTCGATGGCCAGACCGGCTTCTCTCGTCAGGCGTCGGATGGACGCGGCGGTGAAGTGGTTGACGTGGTCGGCGACCAGCAGATCGCCGGTGTTCTGGGTCCAGTCCGGGACGGAGAAGAAGATCCGCCCGCCGGGCGCCAGCAGCCCGGCCAGAACGCGAAGGGCGCTCACCGGGTCGGCCACGTGTTCGAGCACATAGTGCGAGGTCACGAGGTCGAATCCACCTTGCCAAGCCTCGGGCACGCTGTAGCTGGCGGTCGCCTCCGGCTTTAGCCAGGACGCCCAGGAGGGTCGGTAGTCGTCGCTGACATCGAACACGTGCGGTGAGATGTCGGGGCGTTGCGCCAGGACCTTTTTCAGGGTCTGCGCCTTGGCCGCGCCGTAGTCGAGGACCCGGGCGCCAAGAGCGAGCGCGGCCTTTTCCAGCACCACCTCGGCCTGACGATCGGTCCGATAGATCGGGGCGCCGTCGCGCATCCCGTAGAGTTGGTCGTGATCTTCGGAGTCCAGCGAGATCCGATAAGTGGTGTCGTAGTAGGCGGCCAGGTCGGCCGGCTCCGGCGATTGAACGTGACCACAGACGTCACAAACGTAGATCCGCGTCGCCGCCGCGATGGTCTCGTTGGCCGAGGTCATCGCCGGAGCGGCCAGGTCGAGAGCGGGATCGCCCAGGTTCGAACCGCATAGCCGGCAGACTTGCGGTTCGGTCACCGGGGCCTTGGTCCCTTGGTCGCGACAAGCTCCGGCAGAATGTCGCCAAACTTTTCGCCAGCCGCGAAGGAGCCCTTCCAGCCGATCCTGACACCCACTGGGTCGTTGAAGTTGAAATAGCGCAGCTGCATGGTCCAACGCGGCCAATTCGAGACATTATGACCGGACTCGTGAAGCACGAGGAAATCCATAATGATCACGTCGCCCGGGTTGGTCAGCGGCGCTGACCTGGGATAGCGCGCCACGATCTCCGCCTCGTTTTGCAGGCGCAGCGCATAGGCGCCCGAGCGATCCGGCTCATCATCTTCATAGACCGGAACCAGGCCCTCCTTGTGTGAGCCGGCGCAGATTCCGACCGGTCCCATGTCCTGGCTTACCGGTAGCAGAGGCGACCAGAAGATCAGGCCATCCAGGCTTCGCAGCTGGGCCGGAAACTCCTGGTGCCAGAGCGCGCGGAATTTGGCTTCACCAGGATTGTCGATCCGGATGCCATAGCCGCCGGCCGCGACACCGGCCATAGCGCCGGGTCTGAGCGCCGTGAAAAGGTCGGCGTTTCGACGCCCGCCGACCAGGGCGACGAAGGCGGGGATTTGTTTGACAGCGTCGTAAATCTCGCCCCCAAAGGCGCGGTTCACCGCGACGATCGCCGGATAGCCCAGCTTCATAGCCTCGTCGGGCGTCGAGGCGGGCGCGTCGATCCCGTATTTGGCGGCAACCAACTGGACTATCCGCTGGATGCCTCCCTGGATCGGCGCGACCTCGGTCGCCAGATCGTAGAAGCCGGGAATGACAACGAAACCGTCGCGATTGAGCTGCTCGAACCGGTCGCTGGCGGTCATGCCTTGGGCCCCTCTTGTGCGTCGCGCTCGGCGAGGAATTCGCGCCAGGGCTTTGTCCGGGGTCGAATATAGCCCCCGGCGCCCGGGCCTGCATTTGCGATCAGGTCCAGGACCGAGACATAGGGCGTGAAATCGCCGTGCGACTGCGGATAGGGCGTCAGGCTATAGTCAACATACTCGACGTTGACGCCGGCGGCCTCGAAGGCTTCGTGGTCCAGATAGCCGGCGGCGCCGTGGGCAGTCACATAGCGCGTACCGCCGAGATGCTTGACGATGTCGAGCACTCGCGAGGTCGATCTGCCGGGCAATTCAAGATCACTGGTCCGCAACCAGCTTGGACGCGTAATGGCCAGCCGCGCCGCCGATTCCTCCACCGATGCCGTCAGCAGTTCGACGAGTCGCTCGTGTTTCACCACGGTGTCGAAGAGATCCAGGCTCTGGTCCAGGTGTGGTGCGCCGCGCAACGCCTGGCGAACCAAGTCGCGGTGGCGCGATCGAAAGTTCGGATCAGCCGCCTCAAGTCGCCGGATTTCCTTGAATGAGCCCTTTTCAACCAGCGGGATCGTCATCCAGGCGCGGCCGTCCGGTTGCTTGATCTGAATCCGATTGGTGAAGCTGCCCTTTGAAAACTGCGTATCGTCGAGATGCGCGTAGATGTCCGCGCAGGCGATGAGCTCGAAGAAGCCTGGCCAGGGAAAGTACATCGGCTGCGAGATGACGACGGTGGTCACGGCCTAGGCGATCAGTTCCATGAGGGCGACGTCGTGATAGTCGCCGCCCTCGCCATAGTGGGCGCGCATCACCCCTACTCTTTCGAAGCCCGCAGCACTGAACAGAGCGATGGCGGCGAAATTGTCAGCGCGCACCTCGAGAAGCAACTTTCTCAATCGCAAGGTGTCGCGCGCGTAGGTCAGGAGTTGGGCAAGCGCCACGCTGCCCAGACCTTTGCGCCGGGCCTTGGCGGCAAGGGCGATGCCAATCTTTCCAAGGCGGCCGCGGCGATGAACATCCATCACCTGCACGAAGCCAAGCGGGTCATCCCTTTCATCGGCGACCACCAGAAAGCAACCGCCAGGTTCCGCCGAGCGGCGGGCGATCCAGTCTCGGACCTCCGCCGCCGACGGCGGCTCGGAGGGTGGATAGGCCAAAAGCGTATGCCAAAGCGCGGTGTCGCGGCGTAGCGCCGTCAGAAGGTCGATGTCGCTGTCACGGGGAGGGCGAAGACTGATCGCGGGGTTGCTCATTCCGGCCCGATGCACCGGAGGTAGCCGCCGGGCGAACTGGAGAGAACGAGCTTGCCGTTGATCTCCGGGTCGGGTTCGAAGCGGTCGGTTTCGGTCAGGTAGGCGTTCAACGCGGTCAGCGGTTCGTCGCCATTGGCCCAGACGTGGGAGCGTTTCGTCGGGGTCTGTGACGCCTCCAGCCGCCCGAGCAGGGTGTCGGCGACCACCAGGTACTGGCCCTCGGTCACCAGCGGCCCATAGGCGCGCAGCTCGTCCAGTACGTGGTCGCGGCTGTGGTCGGAATCGAGCACCACCATGACCTTGGCGCCGGGCGGGATCTGTTCGCGCACCTTGGCCAGGGTGGCCGGATCGGTCGACGGGCCTTCGATCAGTACGACGCGTTTGGCCATCGGGTGGCGCTCGATCGAGTCGCGGTTGTGCGCGCGGATGTCGATGTCGACGCCGATCACCCTGCCCTTGTCGAGCAGCTGCAGCAGGCAGGCCATGAACAGCACCGAGCCGCCCCGGGCGACGCCAGTTTCGATGATGATGTCAGGCTGAGCGGCGAAAATCACCTCCTGGGTGGCCATGACGTCCGCCGGCATCTGGATGATCGGCACGCCCCAC
This sequence comes from Caulobacteraceae bacterium, assembly GCA_036501225.1. Taxonomy (GTDB): domain Bacteria; phylum Pseudomonadota; class Alphaproteobacteria; order Caulobacterales; family Caulobacteraceae; genus Poindextera. The sequence goes on from DASYAQ010000337.1 coordinate 10,814, forward strand.
CAGCGCCAGAGATAGGCGTAGTCGTGGCGGTCGATGGCGACCAGGGCCTCGACCGAGCGGGCGAACGCGTCTTCGTCGGCGCCCAGGGCGATCGCCTTTTCGCGCCGGTGGGCGTCGAATTCTGCGCGGTCGTCATGCATGCGGCAATCCTGGGGCGTCAGCGTCGGGGCCAATAACCCCGCGCGCGCGCTCGGGCAACCCAACCAGACCGAGCGCCTGGCCGACAACCGGGACGTCGCTACCGGCGCGGTCGAGCCAGGCGCGGCCCTTGGCCAGTTCGCCTGCGTGCTCGGCGCGGGCCTGGTTCAGCACCTGGCGGCGCAGATTGGCGTCGTAGGCGTGCTCGGGGCCTTTGGAATAGCGGCCGAAGATGGGGCTGAGCAGCATCGCCTGCAGGTCGGCCTCGGAAGCCTGGCCGTGCAGGTGGGCGAGGGCGGCGGCCAAGCCGGCGGCGGGGTCGGCGAGAAAGCGTTCGAAATCCAGCCAGAGGACGCGGTCCGGGGCTTGCGCCGCCGCCTCGGCCAGGCCGGCCATTTCGCAGGCCCAGCTCATGGCGGCCTGTTCGCCCTCTGACATGTCGTAGAGCCGCCAGGGGCTCTCGCCGATCCGCCGGTGCAGCCGGCGCAGGCGCGACTGCGCCGTGGAGGCCAGTTCCTGCCGCGAGGCCGGCCCGCCCAGGATGGTCGCCATATAGACCTCGGGCGCGACGGTCATGGCGATGGCGCGCGAGGTCGGCGAGCGCGCCATCAGGTCGGCCGCCATCTCGCTGACCAGGCTGGTCGCCTTCAGCAGCGTCTTCTGCGTCGCGTCGTAGGTGCGCGCCCACAGCCTGGAGAAGACCTCGACGTGTTCGTCATAGGTCTCCCGGCTCCAGGGGCTTTCCGCGGTCGGCAGGTCGAACGCCACCTGGGCCAGCACCCTGAGGATCGCCGGCTCGCGCAGGGAAAAGACCCGCGGGCTCAGGCCGAGCAGCCGCGCCAGCAGGGTCGAGCCGACATGGCCGATGTGGAAGATGAAGTCGCTCTCGCCCTCCAGCCGCCCGGCCAGCGCCGCCACCGGCGCCCACTGCGCCCAGCCGCCTTCGTCGCCCTGGGCGGCGACGCGTTGGTCGAGGAAGCTCGCCTCGGCATAGCGAGCCTCGCTCAGCCGTACGAAATAGATGCTGTCCTGGAAGACGTTGAAGGCCAGCGGATAGAGGTCGGGATTGGCGCGCAGCTCCGATCCGATGAGATCCACTAACCCGCCTCGCCCCACATGCGTCGCAGGTTGTTGCGCACATATTCCAGCCGGGTGCGGTTGTCCCAGCTCATGGTCAGGCCCTCGAGCGCGGCCACCTCGTTCAGCTGATAGAGCAGTTCGCGATGCACCCCG
>DASYAQ010000338.1:0-8448 GCA_036501225.1 Caulobacteraceae bacterium
GGCGGCCGAGGCTGAGCGGCGCGAGAGCCGGATCATCAAGCCAGCGCCTGGCCGCATAACCCCTGAGGAAAACCAGAAGCGCCGGGTGCGGAACATCCTCAACCGCCTGCTCTGGACCGAAGCCGAAGGCGACAGCGAAGAGTACGAGGTTCTCCTCGAAGACCTGGACGCGCGCCTCTACGAAGCCTGCGACGCCCCAGGCTTCGCCGAGATGCCCATCGCGGTCCTGGCCGAGACGCTCGCCCGCGACATGCGCCTAACCGGTGAGCTGGTCATCACCACCGCCGAACGGTTTGCGCCGGCCAACACCAGCGCCCAGCCCCCACTCGCCGACACCGGCTAAACCCCCCGCTCATCCCGGCGAAAGCCGGGACGAGCGGAGCAAAGGACCTGGCCGATCCCCCGCCATTGCGCCAGGGCCACGCTAAAGGTTCGCGTAGGCCGCCTCGATCAGCCGGCGCGGGCGCCGGTCGTTCAGCAGTTCGGCCGACTGCCGGTTCATGACATAGGCGCCGCCCAGCTTCCGTTCCGGGTCGGCGAAGGCGCAGGAGCCGCCCCAGCCGGAGTGGCCGAAGGTCTGGTTTCCCGGTCCCCACGGGTGGACCGTCTCGTTGCGCATGAAGCCCGCGCCCCAGCTCATCTCGAACGGCAGCACCAGGTCCTGGCCGCGGATGCGCGAACGCGCCGCCTCGGCGATCAGGGCGGGCGACAGGATGTCCTCGCCGTCCAGCCAGCCGTCGTCGGCCAGGGCGCCCATCAGCCGGGCCAGGGAATGCGCCGTGGCCTGGCCGGTGGCCGACGGCAGGGCCAGGCGGCGCAGGGCGTCCGCGCCCTTGCCGCCCGGCTGCGCCCAGGGGGTCAGGAAGGCGGCCTTGGTGGCGTCGTTGCGGTGGCCGAAGTCGGGCAGGGCGTTCGGCCGCTGCAGGTCGGCGATGTGCGGGGCCTCGGAATCCGGAACCCCGATCCACAGGTCCAGGCCGAACGGTTCGGAGAGGTCCTGGCGCAAGGCGGCGTCCATGGTCCGCCCGTCGATGCGCCGGAAGATCTCGCCGGCGATGAAGCCGAAGGTGATCGGGTGGTAGCCGCTGGCGGATCCCGGCGACCAGATCGGCGCCATGGCGGCCAGCCGCGCGCAGATCAGGTCCCAGTCGAACCAGTCCGCCGGGTCCATCCGCTCCAGGAAGCCGGAAAGGCCCTCCTGGTGCGACATGACCTGTTCGACCGTGATCGCGGCCTTCCCGGCCTGGCCGAAGTCCGGCCAGATGGAGGCGACCGTCTGGCCGTAGTCGAGCTTGCCGGCGTCCACCAGCCGCGCGATCAGCACGGCGGCCAGGGCCTTGGTGGTGGAGAAGATCGGGGTCAGCGTGCGCGCGTCGAACGGGCGGGTGCGCTCGCGGTCCGCCCAGCCGGCCCACAGGTCGAGGACGACCTCGCCGGCCTCCACCAGGGTGAAGCGGCAGCCCAGCTCCTCGCCGGCCGCGAAGCTGGCGGCCAGCACATCCTTCACCGGGCCGAGGCGGGCCGGCGCCACGCCGTGGATCTCCACCGCGCTCACGCCGTCTCCCGCTGTTCGAAGGTTGTCGAACCGTCGTCGTCGGCCCTCTCGACCCGGACGCCGCCCACCGCCGCGCCCGCTGGCCCCTTGCCGCAGGCCGCGATGAATTCCGTCAGGATGGCCTCCTCGCCCAGCGCCAGGGCCTCGACCGAGCCGTCGCAGCGGTTGCGCACCCAGCCCGCCACGCCCAGCGTGCGGGCGACGCCCAGCGCCCACCAGCGGTAGCCCACGCCCTGGACGCGGCCCTCGATCACCAGTCGTAACGCGGCGCGCGGCATGGCCTGGGTCTATAGCGCGGTGAAGCTGGCCGCTGAACCTGAACCTGACTAGGCTTGGCCGGTCGCGAGGGCGGGGTGAGCCGGTGAATGACGTCGCAAGACGTGGCGTGGTCGGGGGCGCGGTCGGGGGCGTGGTCGGGGGCGCGGTCGCGCTGGTGGTGGCGCTCTGCTTCGTGGCCGCGATGTGCGAGGGCTTCGACATACAGTCGGCGGGCGTCGCGGCGGCCGGCCTCAGCCACGACTTCAAGCCGAGCCCTGGGCAGCTCGGCCTGTTCTTCGCCGCCGCCAACCTGGGGCTGGTGATCGGGGCCCTGGTCGGCGGACCGCTGGCCGACCGGATCGGGCGCAAGCCGGTGCTGGTCGCCTCGCTGCTGGCCTTCGGCGCCTGCTCGATCCTGAACGGCCTGGCGCCCAGCGTCGGCGCGCTCACCGCCGCGCGGCTCGCCACCGGCCTGGGGCTCGGCGGGGCGATGCCCAACATGATCGCCCTGGTGACCGACGTGACCGCCGCGCGCGCCCGCAATGCGGTGATCGCCTTCACCTTCGTGGGGATGCCGGTGGGCGGATCGGTGGTCAGCCTGCTGGTGCTGACCATGGGCGCCGATCACTGGCGGACCCTGTTCTTCATCGGCGGGGCCGCGCCGGTGGCGGTCGCCGCCCTGCTGGCGGTCTCGCTACGGGAAGCCCCGCGCGGCGAGGCGGCGCAGGCGCCCAAGGCCGGCCCGGTCTCCGAGGTCCTCGGCGAGGGCCGCCTGGCCCGGACGCTGGTGATCTGGGCCGGGTTCTTCGCCGCCGCCCTGATGCTGCACCTGATGTTGAACTGGCTGCCGCTGCTCCTGCAGGGGCGCGGGCTTTCCAAGAGTGAGGCCGCCCTGGCCCAGACCGCCTTCAACCTCCTGGGCGCCGGCGGGGCCCTGGTCGCCGGCCTGTCGCTGGACACCCGGGCGCGGCCGCTGGGCGTGGCGGCCAGCGTCGCGGCCATCCCAATCGCGCTGCTGCTGGTGGCCGAGGCGCCGGCGCAGGGAACGGCCATGGCGCTCGCCGCCGCGCTCCTGGGTGCTGGGGTGCTGGCGCTCAACGTGATCCTCTATGGCGCGGCGGGCGACTGCTATCCGGCGCGGGTGCGCGGCGCGGGCCTGGGCGCGGCGGTGGGCGCCACGCGGCTGGGCGCGCTCGCCGGGCCGACCCTGGCGGCGGTGCTGCTGAACGCCGGCCGCACGCCCGAGCAGGTGCTGATCAGCCTCATGCCGGTGGTGCTGGCCGCCGGCCTCTGCGCCGCCTGGCTGACCTGGCTTCGAGTGGCCGGGCGGATCGCCGTCGCGGCCTAGAGGTCCTCGATCCGCACCTTGGCGGTTGGGCGCAGCAGCCGCTCGCCCAGGGCCACGATGGGCAGTTCCGGCGCGCCCCAGTCCTGAGCGGCCCGCGCGGTCTCGCTGGCGGCGCGGGCGGCGCGTTCGGCGGCCACGGCGGGCGCGAGTCCTTCCACCAGGCCGGCGCCGAAGCTCGCCGTCACCAGGTCGCCGGTGCCGTTGGGGACCGTCTTGAGCCGCGGATGGGCGAACAGGCGCGCGGTCCTTTCCTCGACCAGCAGCAGGCCGATCTCGCCGTCGCCGGCCGGGGCCGAGGTCACCAGGGCGGGCTTGCCCAGCCGCCGGGCCGCCGCCACCGCGCCCTGCAGGCTGCTGACCGGTCCGCCGGCCAGATGGCCGAGTTCCCAGAGGTTGGGCGTGATCCAGTCCGCGAGGGGAACGAGCCGGGCGGCCACCGCTTCAGCCACCTGCGGCTTCACGTAGAGGCCTTTGGGTTCGTCGCCGAGGATCGGGTCGACCAGCACCACCGGCGGCTTCTCGGCGGCGGCCTTGATCCGCGCCAGCGCGTCGGCCGCCACCGCCACCTGTTCCGCCGAGGAGAAATGGCCGGTGATCACCAGGTCGACCATGCCGAACAGGGCGTCGGCCTCCACGTCGGCCAGCATGCGCGCGAACAGGTCGCTGGGGGTGGCCTGGCCGCCTGCGCCCCGCGCGGGGTTGCGGCCCAGCATCACGGTCGGCACCAGCACCGGGTCGATGCGATGGATCGCCAGCACATACTGCTGCGCGGCCCCGCCAATCCGGCTCGCGGCGACGAAGGAGGAAAGGATCAGGGCGAGCGGCACAGTGGCGGTTTAACCCGCGTTCGCGCCGGCCGCGCAAGCTTTCGCCTCAGCGTGAAGACCCGCGCGCCGCCGCCTAGTAGCGGTAGTGGTCCGGCTTGAAGGGGCCCTCGGGGGTCACGCCGATGTAGTCGGCCTGGTCCTTCGACAGCTTGGTGAGCTTCGCGCCGAGCTTGCCCAGGTGCAGCATGGCCACCTTCTCGTCGAGGTGCTTGGGCAAGGTGTAGACCTTGGTCTCGTACTTCTTGCCGTGCTGCCACAGCTCGATCTGCGCCAGCGTCTGGTTGGTGAAGGAGGCGCTCATCACGAAGCTCGGGTGGCCGGTGGCGTTGCCCAGGTTCACCAGGCGGCCCTCCGACAGCACGATGATCTTCTTGCCGTCCGGGAATTCCACGTGGTGGACCTGCGGCTTGATCTCGTCCCATTTGAAGTTGCGCAGGCCGGCGATCTGAATTTCCGAGTCGAAGTGGCCGATGTTGCAGACGATGGCGTTGTTCTTCATCGCCCGCATGTGGTCGACGGTCAGCACGTCCTTGTTGCCGGTCGCGGTGCAGAAGATGTCGGCCTTGGGCGCCGCATCCTCCATGGTCACCACCTCATAGCCTTCCATCGCCGCCTGCAGGGCGCAGATCGGGTCGACCTCGGTGACCATCACCCGCGCGCCGCCGTTGCGCAGCGATGCGGCCGAGCCCTTGCCTACGTCGCCATAGCCCAGCACCACCGCGGTCTTGCCGGCCAGCATCACGTCAGTGCCGCGGCGGATGGCGTCCACCAGGCTCTCGCGGCAGCCGTAGAGGTTGTCGAACTTCGACTTGGTGACGCTGTCGTTGACGTTGATCGCCGGAAACGGCAACTCGCCGCGCTCGGCCATCTGGTAGAGGCGGTGGACGCCCGTGGTGGTCTCTTCCGAGACGCCCTTGATGGCGTCGCGGATCGCCGAATAGAAGCCGGGCTTCTCCTTCAGATAGCGCTTCATCACCGCGTAGAGGGCTTCCTCTTCCTCGTTCTGCGGATTGTTGAGGATCGAGGGATCCTTCTCGGCCTTCGGGCCCAGCACGCAGAGCAGGGTCGCGTCGCCGCCGTCGTCGAGGATCATGTTCGGATAGCCGCCATCGCCCCACTCGAAGATCTTGTGGGCGTAATCCCAGTACTCCGGCAGGGTCTCGCCCTTGATGGCGAACACCGGGGTGCCCTTCACCGCGATGGCGGCCGCGGCGTGGTCCTGGGTCGAGAAGATGTTGCAGGAGGCCCAGCGCACGTCCGCGCCCAGGGCCTGCAGGGTCTCGATCAAGACGCCGGTCTGGATGGTCATGTGCAGGGAGCCGGCGATGCGGGCGCCCTTCAGCGGCTGGTCCTTGCCGAATTCCTCGCGCACGGCCATCAGGCCCGGCATTTCGGTCTCGGCGATATCCAGTTCCTTGCGGCCCCAGTCGGCGAGCGAAATGTCCTTCACGACGTAGTCGGTCATGGTGTCCTCGAAAGAGAGCTTCAGCGGGCGCGCATCTGGCGGAGGTTGGGCGCGGCCTGGGTCAGGCGGCTCTATAGCCGCGCCAACCCGCCGGCGCAACAATCACATAAAGATATCTTTATGTCTCGGTTAAGGCCCGGTTAGCCCCAGAAGGGTTCGGCGGCCTCCAGGCGTTCCAGCGCCTTGCCCGCCTGGCGGATCAGCGCCGGCTTGGCCGCGGCGCGGCGGCCGACCAGTTCGCCAGCGGCGAAGGCGGCGTCGGAGGGTAGCGCCAGGCCGGTGATCACCGGCTCGGCGGTCACCAGGTCGTTGAGCTGGCCCAGGGCGTCCTGCAGGGCCTTCATGTGGCGCAGGTAGCGATGGGCGCGCTTGTCGCCGAACAGGCTGGCGAACGCCTCGGCGGCATAGCGCAGCTTCTTGGCCTGGATGCGCAGGTGGTGGCGCGCTTCGTCGTCGCCGTGGCGGGCCGCCTTGCCGCGCTTCTCCAGCTTCTTGCGGTGGCGCTTCAAGGCCTGGCGGGCGAAGCGGCCGATGGGATCGTCGGCGCCCGGCGCGGCCTGCCAGGCGCCGGTCTCGACCCAGGCCGCGGTGTCGATCATCAGGGCGCGGAACCGTTCTGAGGCGCAGGTTTCGGCGGCGTGCGTCCAGGCCGCCTGGCGAGCGAGGTCGATCGCCGCGCGCAGCGCCTTGAGCCCCGGCGCCGGGGCGGCCTCCGCCTCGGCCGCACGCAGGGTCTCGTCGGCGAAGACGTCGAGGTTGCGGGCCTTGTCGCAGGTCCCGGAAAGCCATTTGAGGTCGGCCTTCACCGCCTCTAGTTCTTCGCCGTCCAGCACCGGCTTGAAGGTGACAAGCGCGCTTCGGAGCCGGCGCACGCCGATGCGGAACTGGTGGATCGCCTCGGGGTCCGGCGCTTCGCGCAGCACCGCGGCGTTGGCGGCGATCTGGGCCATGGCCTGGCCGGCGATCGTCCGGAAGGCCTCGGCGACGCTCGCCTGCTCAGCCAGCGCTATGGGCTCGCTCCTGTGCGGGGCGGCGAGCGACTGGCCGGCGACCAGGTCCTGGCCGCGGGCCGCCTTGCTGTCGAAGGCGAGATAGAGCGGGGCCGCGCCGGACAGCTCCCGCGCCAGGGCGAAGAGGGCGGCCGGCGGGCCGGACTTCAGCTCCAGCTCCACCTCGCAGATCGGGCTCTTGCGGTCGCCGCCCGAGACCTCGCCCTGATCCAGCGCCAGTTCGATCCGCGCACCCTTGTAGCGGAAGGTGCGCTGGCGGCGGACGACACGGACGTTGAAGGCCGGCTTGAGGTCGGCGCCCTGCGGCAACAGCTTGGGCAGGGGATCCAGCCCGGGGTCGGGCGCCAGCCCTTCGATCGGCGCCTCGTGCTCCTCGCGCACCAGCCCCTGGCCGCGCTTCAGCGTCTGCACGCGGCGGCCCTTGTGCTCGCGCACGCGCAGCGAGGCGCCGGCCTTCTGCAGCGCCAGGTCAGGGGTGTCGAAATAGACGCTGATCAGCTCGCGGGTCTCGTCGGCGCCGTCGTGGTCGCCGCTCGGGGCGGCGGCCAGCACCGCGGCCAGATCCTCGGGCGCGCAGGCGAACTTCAGCTCGATCTCCTGCTCGCCGCTCATCGCCGGCTCCCTGTTGCCGCTGGCCCCGGCGACGCGCTATGTCGGCCACCCGCCTTCACCGAGGAGACTCCCATGGACGCGTCGGTCACCAAAAGCGCGGGGCCCGGAACCGATCCTGCCATCCCACGCCACGACTGGACGCTGGAGGAGGTGGAGGCGCTGTTCGAGCTTCCGTTCACCGATCTGGTCTTCCGCGCGGCCGAGGTTCATCGGCGGTGGTTCGATCCGGCGGAACTCCAACTCTCGCAGCTTCTGTCCGTCAAGACCGGTGGGTGTCCGGAGAACTGCGGCTACTGCAGCCAGTCGCAGCACTTCAAGACCGCCACCAAGGCCTCGAAGCTGATGGAGGCGGACGACGTGATCGCCCAGGCCGCCCAGGCCAAGGCGGGCGGGGCGCAACGGTTCTGCATGGGCGCCGCCTGGCGCGACCTGAAGGACCGCGACGTGCCCAAGGTGGCGGCGATGATCTCGGGCGTGAAGGCGCTGGGCCTGGAGACCTGCGCCACCCTGGGGATGATGACGCCGGACCAGGCCAGGGCGCTGAAGGCCGCCGGCCTCGACTACTACAACCACAACCTCGACACCGGGCCGGACTACTACGACACCGTGGTCACCACCCGCACCTACCAGGACCGGCTGGACACCCTGGCGGCCGTGCGCGAGGCGGGGATCAACACCTGCTGTGGCGGCATCGTCGGCATGGGTGAGACGCGGACTGACCGCGCCGGCCTGCTGCATCAGCTGGCCATCCTGCCGGAACATCCGCAGAGCGTGCCGATCAACGACCTGATGCCGATCCCCGGCACGCCGCTGGGCGGCTCCACGCCCGTCGACGGTCTGGAGTTCGTGCGCATGATCGCGGTGGCGCGGCTGGTCTGCCCGAAGTCGGTGGTGCGCATCGCCGCCGGCCGCGAGCACATGAGCCGCGAGCTGCAGAGCCTGTGCTTCCTGGCCGGGGCCAATTCGATTTTCGTGGGCGCGCGGCTGCTGACCACCGACAACCCGGACCGGGACAAGGACGCCGCGTTTCTCAGCGAGCTGAAGATGCGGCCGCTGGGGACGGCGGCGCTCGCCTGATCAGCGCCGCTTGGCGGTAAGCTCGGCGAGCGCGCGAGTGAGCTGGAAATCCTCGCTCTTGGGCGTCCCGGTCGGCGGCAGTTCCGGCTGCATGGGCGCTATCGGCGCGGGCGGCGGCGTCGGGTCGATTGCGCCCTTCAGGCTCGCCTCGCGCCACCGGTACGTGGCGATCCCGAATTCGGCCTCCGCGGCGTCGCGGGCGACCAGGACGTCGGGCGCGATCCCGGTCTTCTGCAGCATCCGGCCAGAGGGCAGATAGACCATCGAGGTGGTCAGCTTCATCGCCCCGTCCTTGC
>DASYAQ010000339.1:0-3059 GCA_036501225.1 Caulobacteraceae bacterium
CGCCTTCGACGGCGCCATCCTGCTCGGCGTCTGCGACAAGATCGTGCCGGGCCTGGTGATCGGCGCCCTGGCCTTCGGCCACCTGCCCAGCGTCCTCGCCCCGGCCGGGCCGATGACCAGCGGCCTCTCCAACGCCGAAAAAGCCGCCGTGCGAGCCCGCTACGCCCAGGGCCAGGCGACGCGCGAGGAGCTGCTGGCCTCGGAAATGGCCGCCTATCACGGGCCGGGCACCTGCACCTTCTACGGCACGGCCAATTCCAACCAGATGCTGATGGAGATGATGGGCCTGCACCTGCCGGGCGCCGCCTTCGTCAATCCGGGCACGCCCTTGCGCGCCGCCCTGACCATGGCCGCGGCCCGGCGCACCGTGGAGATCGGCCCGCGCAAGCAGGCCTATACGCCCATGGCCCGGGTCATCGACGAAAAGGCGGTGGTCAACGGCGTCGTCGGCCTCTTGGCCACCGGCGGCTCGACCAACCACACCCTGCACCTGGTCGCCATGGCCCGCGCCGCCGGGATCGAGATCGACTGGCATGACTTCGCCGACCTGTCGGCGGTGACTCCGATGCTGGCGCGGGTCTATCCGAACGGCGACGGCGACGTGAACCACTTCCATGCCGCCGGCGGCATGGCCTTCGTGGTCCGCGAACTGCTCGCCGCCGGCCTGGCGCACGAGGCGGTGACCACCGTCGCCGGGCCGGGCCTCGGCCTCTACCGGCAGGAGCCTTTCCTGGACGGCGACACCCTGGTCTGGCGCGAAGGACGCGCGACCTCGCTGGATGCCGCGATCCTGCGGCCCGTGAGCGATCCCTTCGACCACCACGGCGGCATCTGCGTCCTGAACGGCGGCCTTGGCCGGGCGGTGATGAAGACCTCGGCCGTCAAGCCGGGGCATCGCGCCATCGAAGCGCCGGCGATAGTCTTCGACGACCAGGACGACCTGCTGGCCGCCTTCGCGGCCGGCCGGCTGAGCGGCGACTTCATCGCCGTGGTCCGCTTCCAGGGTCCCAAGGCCAACGGCATGCCCGAACTGCACAATCTGAACCCGACGCTGGGCGTGCTGCTCGATCGCGGCCAGAAGGTCGCCCTGGTCACCGACGGGCGCATGTCCGGCGCCTCGGGCAAGGTGCCGGCCGCCATCCACGTGACGCCGGAAGCCATCGAGGACGGCCCGCTGGCCTATGTCCGCGACGGCGACATCATCCGCATCGACGCCGAGGCCGGCGTGCTGGAGATCAAGGTCGAAGCCTCTGCGCTTCGCCGCCGCGCGCCGGCCACGCACAAGCCGGTGGAGCACGGCTTCGGCCGCGAGCTGTTCGGCCACATGCGCCGCGCGGTCGGCCCCGCCGAGGCCGGCGCCTCGGTCCTGTTTTGAGCGTGGCCAGGGCGTTCGGCCTTGTCGGTGACGTCGGCGGCACCCATGCCCGCTTCGCCATCGCCGAGACCGATGGCAAGCGGACCAGGATCAGGCAGGCGGCGGTGCTGAACGCGGCCGACTATCCGACCGGCGAGGCGGCGCTCGAAGCCTATCTGAAGCGCCTGAAGGGCAGGCGGCCTCAGGCGGCGGTGATCGCCGCCGCCGGGCCGATCCAGAAGGGCAAGGTCGCCTTTACCAACAACGACGGCTGGGGCTTTTCCGAGCGCCGCATGGCGAAGAAGTGCGGCTTCGCCGAGGTCAGGCTGATCAACGACTTCACCGCCCAGGCGCTGGCCATCGACCGTCTGGGACCTCGCGACACGCGGCGCATCGGGCCCGACGTCAAGGGCCGCAGGCAGGCGACCGCCGCGATCATGGGGCCGGGCACCGGCTTTGGCGCGGCGGCCCTGGTCAGGGATGGCCGCACCCAGGCGGTGCTGACCGGCGAAGGCGGCCACGCCGCCTTCGCGCCCGAAGACGAGACCGAGATCGAGATCCTGCGCCGCCTCACCGCCCGTTTTGGCGAGGTCTCCGTCGAACGGGTGGTGTCCGGCCCCGGCCTCTACAACCTCTACCAGACCCTGGCCGGGATGACGGGAAGGCCGGCCAGCCTGGCGGCGCCCGACCAGGTCACCCATGCCGGTCTGGCGGGTCCGGGCCTGGCCCGCGACGCGCTCAGCCGCTTCTGCGCCATCCTGGGCTCGGTCGCCGGCAATCTGGCCCTGGCCATGGGGGCGCAGGGCGGGGTCTATATCTCCGGCGGCATCGCGCCGGACATCTTCGACTTCCTGAAGGCCAGCGATTTTCGCCGGCGGTTCGAGAGCAAGGACCGGATGAGCGACTATCTGCGCGCCATCCCCACCCGCGTGGTGATGCAGCCGCATGCCGCCCTGATCGGCGCGGCGGCTCTGCTCGGCGACCTCAAATGATCCGCGCCCGGCGCGCCCGCATCGTCGCCACGCTCGGCCCGGCCAGCCAGGCGCCGGACCGCGTGCTGGCCTTGGCGCAGGCCGGGGTCGACGTCTTCCGGCTCAACTTCAGCCATGGCGAACATGCCGATCACGCCGCGGCGCTGGAGGCGGTGCGCGCCGCCGAGGCGGTCACCGACCGGCCGCTGGCGGCGCTGGCCGACCTGCAGGGCCCGAAATTCCGCATCGGCGAGTTCAAGGGCGACAAGGCGACCATCGAGCCGGGCCAAGGCTTCCGGCTCGACCTGGACCCCGCGCCGGGCGATTCCAAACGGGTCTGCATGCCGCATCCCGAACTGTTCGCCGCGCTCAGTCCGGGCGCCGAGCTGCTGCTCGACGACGGCAAGGTGCGGCTGAAGGTGGGCGACTGCGGCGCGACCTGCGCCGACACGGTGGTGATCCAGGGCAAGGCCCTGTCGGACCACAAAGGCATCGCCCTGCCCGGCGCGGTCATCCCGCTGCCGGCGCTGACCGCCAAGGACCGCGACGACCTGGCCTTCGCCTTGCGCGTCGGCGTCGACTGGGTGGCCCTGTCCTTCGTGCAGCGGGCGGCGGACATGGCCGAGCTCCGGCGCCTGGTGCGCGGCCAGGCCGCGGTGCTGGCCAAGATCGAAAAGCCGGCGGCGCTCAAGGACCTCGCCGCCATCCTCGACCAGTGCGACGCGGTGATGGTG
>DASYAQ010000340.1:0-4901 GCA_036501225.1 Caulobacteraceae bacterium
ATGGCTTGGCGGCCAGGCGTTCGAAACGGCGCTTCAAATCCGCCGAGGCGGCCGCGTCCAGGACGCCGAGTTCCAGCAGCGGGTCGTCCGGCGCCAGGGCCCGGATGTTGTAGGCAAGGTGCGCCGCCCAATCGCCGGCGAAGACGCCGTCGCCGCTCATCTGGGGGCCCCAGCCGGCGACCGGCGCGGCGTGAAAGGCTCGCGCCCAGCCGCCGATGGCCTCCCAGGCCCGGTCCTGTTCCTCGGGCCGTGGCGATCGGCCCTGTGAAAAGGCCTGGACCTGATAGGAGCGGCCCTCGAAGTCGCCGACGGCGAGGCTCTCCGGGGTCTGGGCGCCGGCCGCGCGAGCGGCGGCCGCGCACCAGTGCTCCTTGACGTGCTCGCGTGCCGCGAAGCGGGCGCGGTGCGGCTTGCCGAGTTTGAGGACGACGGCGCCGCCGCCCTCGCCCAGACGATAGACCCAGTTGTTCGAACCCTCGCCGAGCAGGACGGCGTCGCCGGCCCCCGGCCGAACGCGGCCGGCGAGGCGCGCGACGAATGCGGCCTCGACGGCGTCGATCGGCGTCAGGGGACCGGCTGTCTGGACGAACGGCCGATAGGCCATGGCGTAGCGAAAATCGTCCTCGCCGGTGACGGCGAAACCCATCCGCTCATAGAGCGCCTTGGCGGGATTGGGTTTCAGGACCGACAGGGTAAGCGCCGCGCCCGTGGCCGCCGCCTCGGCCGTGAGTTCACGGAGGATCGCCGAGCCTATGCCGCATCCCTGCCAGGCCGGGTCGATCAGGAGGTTGTCCAGCCGGATTGCCCCGGGCGCGCGGCTCACCTGTAGCATGCCGACGTCGCGGCCTTCGCTGACGATGACGGACAGGCGCTCAGGCTCGAACCGCTCGCGCAACAGGCGCTCCTGCGCCGCCTCGTCCCATCCCCAAAGGGCGGTGACATGCGCGTGCATCCCCGCGCGATGCAGCCGCCGCAAGAGGTCGAAATCGGCGTCCCGGGCCGGGCGATAGGTGAAGGCGATCATGCGGGGGCGAGACTATGCCAACCCCGCGCCGTTGTAAGTCCCGCCACCCCGACAAGCTTGACGCTGTCGAGCGCCCGGCCTAACGGTCCGCATCGCCCGCTACCGGGCCGCAGCAGAAGGAGGATTCCCATGTCGACATTCCCTTCTCATCGGTCGGCTCGGTAGGGCGGAACGCCAAGAGCGCTTCTCCGCGACCCTCCCTGTCCGGCCCAACCAACGGCGCGCGTGCGCGTCGGACAGGACCATCAATGGATTATTTCAATCTTGGCCGCTCGGGCCTCAAGGTCAGCCGCGCCTGCCTGGGCGCGATGAATTTCGGAACCGCGCATACCGCGCCCTGGTGCGACGAGGCCGAGGCCCGGCGGATCATCGACGGTTTTCTGGACGCCGGCGGCAATTTCATCGACACCGCCAACAACTATACCGGCGGCCAGTCGGAAGAGGTCGTCGGCCGGGCGGTGAAAGGCCGGCGCGACCAGGTAGTGATCGCCACCAAGGCCCGCATCGCCCAGGGTCCGGGCCCCAACGACCAGGGTCTGTCGCGCCTGCACCTGATCCGCGCCCTGGACGCCAGTCTGAAGCGCCTGGGGGTCGACCATATCGACCTCTACCAGATGCATTCGTTTGACCCCTCCACGCCGCTCGAGGAGACCATGGACACGCTGGCGGGCTTCGTGCGGGCCGGCAAGGTGCGCTACATCGGCGCCTCCAACTTCACGGGCAGCCAGATCGTCGAGGCGCAATGGGCGGCCGCGCGGGTCGGCGGCGTGGCCCTGACCAGCCTGCAACCGCGCTATTCGCTGATCTCGCGCGAGATCGAGGCCGAGGTGCTGCCCACCGCCGAGCGGCATGGGCTGGGATGCCTGACCTACGGGGTGCTGGCCGGCGGCGTGCTGAGCGGGAAGTACCGGCGAGGCCAGGCGCCCGCCGCCGACAGCCGCTACGGCGGCAGCATGGGCCAACGCGGCTCGGCCCAGATGGCGGCGATGGCGGCCCACTCGCTCTCCGACCGCAATCTGGACATCGCCGAGGCGGTCGAAGCGGTTGCGGACGACCTGGGCGCGGCGCCCAGCGCGGTGGCGACAGCCTGGTGCCTGGCGCGGCGCGGCGTCTCCAGCGTCATCATCGGCCCACGCACGCTTGCGCAGCTTCAGGCCTATTTGCCGGCCTTTGCGCTGAGGCTGCCGGAGGCGGCGATGAAACGGCTTTCCGACGTCTCGCGGGCCAGCGGGGCTAGGACCGGCGCGTTCTAGCGGCGCCCGGCGACCGCGCTTGCCGGGCGTCTTTCCGCCCTGACGGGGCAACCTTACGGGTGGCCGGGGAGTTTTTTACGGGCTGGAAGGGACAGCGGGCGGTGTCCGCCAACCAAGACCTGGGAGAGACGTACACAAAATGACCTTCAAACTTTTATGCCTCGGCGCCGCCGCGGCGCTGGTGATTGCGCCGGCCGCGTTGGCCCAGACAAGCAACAGCATGGGCGCCCAGAATCCCGCCCCGGCCGCGGCGACGCCGACGGATCCGATGCCTGTCGCGCCTGCCGGCCCGGCCCGGACAGCCGATCCCTCGGCCAATGTCGGCTCGGCCGTCAACGCCAATGCAACGGTGGGTGGAACCGCGCCTGACGCCTCCTGCACGACCGCGGCCAAAAAGACGGCCAAGCGCGGGGCCGTGAACGGCTCGACGCCCAACTGCGCGACACCGAGCGGCAGCCAGGCGACGCCGCCGGCGCCGGGCGCCACGGCGCCGGCGCCGAACAGCATGACGCCGACGACGCCGCGCTAAGCGTGTGAAGTCTCGCGCGGGCGGCCAGGGAGGCCGCCGCGATGACCGTCAGAGACAGCCCTTATGCTAGTGTTCCGATGGCGCCTCGTTGTTCGGACCCGATGCAATGGCTGTCCCCTTGAAGTCGATCGCCCACCGGCCGGCGTCCCGAACCGCGGGCGTGCGCGAGGCGGCGTCCTGTTACGAGGAATTCGCGCCGGCCAATGAGGTCGCGGTCGTGGCCGCCTGCACATGGCGGGGCCAGGCCGGATGGGCGCGGCGTTTTCGCCTGCTGCCGGACGGATGCGCGGATTTGATCTGGGACGGGCGGACGCTGGCCATTCTGGGCGCCGCGGACATCGCCCTGCGCTCGCGGTTGCGCGGCGAGAGCCGCCCGGTTGGTCTGCGCCTGCGTCCCGGCGCGACGGGCGCGGTGCTGGGCGTCTCCGCCATGGCGCTGCCGTCCATCCCGATCCGCTTGGCGACGATCTGGGGCGCACTCGCCGTCGACGCCGAGGCTGGACTGAAGCGCGCCGGCGGCGCCGAGGCGCAGAGACGCCTTCTGGAACGGGTCGTCGCCTGCCGATTGAGCGATAGCGGCGGCCCCGACGCCGTCATGCTCGAGGCGGCGCGCCAGCTTGGGTCGCCACGGGCCTCGGTCAGGGCGGTCGCGCGGGCATCGGGGCTCGACGAACGAGACTTTCGGCGTAGGTTTGCAGACCATGCCGGCCTGGGGCCGAAGCGGCTGCAGCGCGTCTTTCGATTTGGCGGACTGGTGCGCCAACTGGCCGACCTCGACGCCGGCCGGATTTCCGCCGCGGCGCTGGCCGTCGATCTCGGCTATGCCGACCAGGCCCACATGGTTCGCGAGTGCCGGCGCATCGCGGGCGCGACGCCCGGCGGGCTGATGCGCGCCTGGGCCGCCTGATCGGTCGGCGAAATCTTCAAGACCCGCGGCCGGGCGTCAGGCAGGTTCGCCAAACCATGCCCGACACCGACACAATCAAGGTCTTTCTCGCGCCGGCGGAATATGTCGATAGCGACCATCCGCTGGTCAAGGCGACGGCCGCCCGGCTGAGGCGGGCCGCGACCTCGCCCGCCGACATCGCGCGCCGCATCTTCTATCACGTCCGCGAAATCCGCTACGACGCGCCGGACTTCGATCGGCTCGATTCCTTCAAGGCCAGCACCCTGCTGGCCGAAGGCCGGGGCTATTGCGTGCCCAAGGCGGCCGCGTTCGCCGCCCTCTGCCGCGCGGCCGGCCTGGCCGCGCGACTGGGTTTCGCCGACGTCACCAACCACTTGGCGACGCCCGCGACGCTGGAGCGGATGGGCGGCTCGCTCTTCGCCTGGCACGGCTACGCCGAGGTTCTGCTGCGGGACCGCTGGGTCAAGGTGAGCCCGACGTTCAATTCGCGGCTGTGCGAGAAGATGGGCGTCAGGACCCTGGACTTCGATGGCGTCCACAATGCGCATTTGCAGCCGTTCGACGAGGCCGGCCAGACCTTTATGAGCTACGACAAATTTCATGGGGTCTTTCACGACGTGCCGGCACGATTCCTTGCCGAGGAGATGGTGCGGCTGTACCCGAAGGCCCATGCCGCCATTCGCGCCGGCGATCTGGAGCCATGAATCGGCTTAGGCTCGGGCCGGGTCGGTCACAGGCGGGGCGGTGTCAGCCAAGCGGATCATCGTTCTCGGCTGTTCCGGCTCGGGCAAGTCCACCCTGGCGGCGGTGCTCGCCGCGCGGCTGGCCCTGCCCTGTCTGGCCAGCGACCCGCTCTATTGGACGGCGGACTGGCGGCCGACGCCACCGGCCCAGGTGCGCGCCTGGGCGGAAGCCGCGACCTCGGCCGGGGCCTGGGTGCTGGACGGCAATTTCGACTCCGAGCGCGGCCTGGTCTGGGGCCGCGCCGACCTAGCGGTCTGGCTGGACCTGCCGCTCGCCACGACGCTCTGGCGGGTGACGCGCCGAAACCTGGGCTGGTGGATCGGCCGCGAGATGGTCTGGGGCGCCGCTCGCATGACCTTGGCCAAGGCGCTGGCCGGCATCCGCCACACGCTGCGGTCCCACGCCGAGAAGCACGCGACCTATCCGGCGCTTCTGGCCGACTTC
>DASYAQ010000341.1:0-2640 GCA_036501225.1 Caulobacteraceae bacterium
CCAAGCCCCGTGCGCCTCGCCGTCATCGCCTCCGCCATCGCCGGCCTCTCGACCATGGGCGCCACGGCCGCCGCTCCAAGCGGGCCAGCCTTGTGGGGCGGCGCGCAAGCCGGTGCGAGCATCGATCAGGTGGCCGCCGCCGTCCCGCGGGCCAAGCCACAGACCGGCCAGGTGCTGGAAGACGGCTCGCAGTCTGGCCTCGCCGCGCCGGCGGAACTGGCGGGGTCGCCGGCGGAAGCCGTTTTCTTCTTTCGCGGCAAGGTGTTGTCGGCCGTGCTGGTGGAGAATCGGGCGCTGGCCTCCGGCCACGGGCCTGAGAACCTGGCCGAGGCCCGGCGAGTCCTCGAGCTGGCCAAGAGCCAGTACGGCGCGCCGCACCGCTGCGTCGACCGGCCTGAACTCGCCGCCCTGAACTGCGTCTGGACGACGGGGCCGATCAGGATCGCGATCAGCTATCACGACTTTGGCGGCGGCAGCCCTGGCCTGAGCATCATCTATCGCGCCGCGCCGCACTGAGGCGCCGCACGGGGCGACAGCGTTTGCGGTGGCTTTACATCCCGCGTTAGGTAGCTCAACTACAGCACGCCTGACACGGAACTGGATCGCGATGACCAGCCGAACCGGCCTCGCGGCCAATGACGATCTGACCGCTTCGCTGCTGTTGCACCGGGGCGCGAACCTGCGCGTCGGGGCCGCGCGCATCGCCCTGCTTGAAGCCGTCGACGCCCAGGGCTCGATCGCCGCCGCCGCCAAGGCGGTGGGACTGAGCTACAAGGGCGCCTGGGACGGCGTGCAGGCGCTGAACAACCTGTTCGACCAGCCGCTGGTGGCGACCCAGGCCGGGGGCGCCAAGGGCGGCGTGGCCAGGCTGACGCCGCGCGGCCAGGCGGTCGTGCGCACCTTCCGGGCGGTCGAGATCGAGCTTTCGCGCCTGGCCGAGGCGCTGGAGCAGCGGCTGACCGAGCCGGCCGAACAGCTGAACTCGCTGCTTTGGGGTCTGGGCATGAAGACCAGCGCGCGCAACGCACTTCGGGGGCAGGTCGACCGGGTCAAACAGGGCGCGGTGAACACCGAGGTGGTCCTGAAGATCGCCGAGCGCGTCGAGATCACAGCCGTCGTCACCCGCGAAAGCGCCGCCGAACTGGATCTGCGGCCGGGCCGCCAGGCCATCGCCCTGATCAAGTCCAGCTTCGTCATTCTGGCCCGCGGCGACGCCGCGCTACGCACGTCGGCGCGCAATCAGCTCGCCGGCCAGGTCGTGCGGCGCGAGGACGGCGCCGTGAACAGCGAGATCAGCCTGGCCATCGAGGCCGGCAAGACCCTGACCGCCTCCATCACGCGCGAAAGCGCCGACGCCCTGGATCTGAAGGTCGGCGACCCCGTCCTCGCCCTGATCAAGGCCTCGCACGTCATCCTGGCCGTGGAGTAGTCCATGCGTTCGATCGTCCGTCGACTGATCGTGGCCGCATTCGCCTCGTTCTGGGTCACGGCGGCCGCGACCCCGGCGCCAGCCGAGGAGATCACCGTTGCGGTGGCGGCCAACTTCGCCGAGCCGGCCAAGGAGATCGCCGCGGCGTTCGAAAAGGTCTCCGGCGACAAGGTCACGCTCAGCTTCGGCTCCTCGGGCCAGTTCTACAGTCAGATCGCCAACGGGGCGCCGTTCGAGGTCTTCCTCTCCGCCGACGCCGACCGGCCGACCAAGGCCGAACAGGCCGGCCTGGCCGTCGTCGGCACGCGCTTCACCTATGCCACGGGCCGCCTGGTGCTGTGGAGCGCCACCCCGGGCCTGGTCGACAGCCATGGCGCCATCTTGAACAGCGGCGGCTTTGCCAAGCTCGCCATCGCCGACCCGGCCGCCGCGCCCTATGGCCTCGCCGCCATCCAGACGCTGAAGACGCTTGGCCTCTACGACCGGATTCAGCCGAAGATCGTGCAGGGCTCGTCCATCGCCCAGGCCTTCGCGTTCGTGAAGACCGGCAATGCGGAACTCGGCTTTGTCGCCCTGTCGCAGGTGATCAGCGAGCCGGGCGGATCGCGCTGGCTGGCGCCCGAGGCCGATCATGAGCCGATCACCCAGCAGGCGGTGCTGCTGAAGACGGGTGCGGACAGCGCCGGATCGCGCGCCTTCCTGAGCTTCCTGAAGGGCGGCCAGGCCAGGGCGATCATCCGCCGCTTCGGCTACGCGACCTCCTGAGGCCCGATGGCCGAGGCACTCTGGCTCACGCTCAGGCTTGCCGCGACCACCACGGCGATCCTGCTGCTGATCGCCACGCCGCTGGCCTGGTGGCTGGCGAGGTCGCGGCGGTGGTGGAAGGAGATCATCGCCGCGGCGACCAGTCTGCCCATCGTGCTGCCGCCGACGGTGCTGGGCTTCTATCTGCTCGTCGCGCTCGGCCCCGCCAGCCCGCTGATCCGGCCGCTGGCTGGGTTCGGCATCCGGACCCTGGCCTTTTCCTTCACCGGCCTGGTCATCGGCTCGACCCTCTATTCGCTGCCCTTCGCGGTGCAGCCGATCCGCAACGCCTTCGCCGCGATCGGCGACAGCGCCTTGGAGTGCGCCGCCACCCTGGGCGCGCGCGGCCTGCAGACCTTCACCCGCGTCGCCCTGCCGCTGGCGCGGCCGGGCCTGGTCACCGCCGC
>DASYAQ010000342.1:0-4741 GCA_036501225.1 Caulobacteraceae bacterium
AAACTTCGAACGTCCAGCCAATCATCCAGGTCACCGACCTGATCCGCATCAACCGCGCCTATTCCGCGATGGCTCAGATGATGAGCGACACCGCCAGCCTTTCCGAAACCGCGATCCAGAAACTCGGTTCGGTCCAGTAGGAGACCCTAGGCTATGATGGCATTACGCACCGCGGCGACTGGCATGGCGGCCCAATCGCTGAACGTCGACGTGATCTCGAACAACATCGCCAACATGAACACGGTCGGCTTCAAGAAGGGCCGCGCCGAGTTCGAGGACCTGATCTACCAGAACGTCGAGCAGGCCGGTTCGCAGTCGTCCAGCCAGGGCACCATCGTGCCGACCGGCGTGCAGGTCGGCGCCGGCGTCAAGGCCGGCTCGGTCTACACGATCAGCACCCAGGGCTCGATGACCCAGACCAGCAATCCGCTGGACATGGCCGTCCAGGGGGCGGGATATTTCCAGGTGCTGCTGCCTTCGGGGGAGACCGCCTATACCCGCGCCGGCAACTTCTCGGTCAACGGCCAGGGCCAGCTGGTCACCGCCGACGGCTATCAGGTCATCCCGCAGACCACCATTCCGCAGGGCGCCACCGCCGTCACCATCTCCACCGCCGGCCAGGTGCAGGTGACGGTCGCCGGCTCGACCTCGCCGCAGCAGGTGGGCCAGCTGCAACTGGCCAGCTTCTTCAACAATGCCGGCCTGCAGCCCTTGGGCAACAACCTGTTCAGCCAGACCGACGCCTCGGGCGCGCCGACCGTGGGCACGCCGGGCCTGCAAGGGCTTGGCACCATCCTGCAGGGCTACACAGAGGCCTCCAACGTCGACCCGGTGAGCGAGATCACCGCGCTGATCGTCGCCCAGCGCGCCTACGAGATGAACTCCAAGGTGATCACCACCGCCGATCAGATGCTGCAGACCAACACCCAGATGAAGTCGTGAGGTTATGCGCCGGCTGACATTCATCGGCGTCGCGCTGGTCCTGCTCACGTCAGGGTTTGGGGCCGCGCCCAGCTTCGCCGGCCAGCCGGTGAGCCTGCGCGGCCAGGTCTCGGCGTCTGGACCGATCACGCTTGGCGACCTGTTCGACAATTCCGGCCAGGCCGGCGGCGTGGTCATCGGCGGCGGCGCGCCAGCGGGCCTGAGCGCGGTGCTCGACGCCGGCGCGGTGCAGCGGATCGCCCGCGCCCACGGCCTGGACTGGGACAACCCGCAAGGCTTGCAACGCATCGTCGTGCCGAGCGTCGGGGCCGCGGTCGCCAGCGCCGGGCAGATGGTCGAGGTGCTGACCTATTCGCGCAGCCTGATCGCCGGCGAAATCGTCCAACCCACCGATCTGGCCTTCGGCAAGGCGCCGGCCTCCGCCGTGCCGGCGGACGCGCCGCGCGACGCCGATGGCGTCATCGGCAAGGTGGTCAGGCGCCCCTTGCGCGCCGGCTCGGCCGTGGCCGCGCACGACCTCGGCAACCCGATGCTGGTCAAGCGCGATGACGTGGTCGAGGTGAGCTATCACACCGATGGGATCACCCTGACCCTGCAGGGCAAGGCCATGGCCGACGCCGCCGCCGGCGAACCGGTCGCCATCCAGAACATGGCCTCGAAAAAGGTCATCCAGGCCGTGGTCACCGGCGCCGACGAGGCCGTGGTCGGCCCCGAGGCCGAGGCCGTCCGCACCGCCCACCAGACCACCTCGCAATTCGCCGCCCTCCGCTGAACAATCCGTGAGCTTCGCCATGCGCCGCCGCCTGTTGATCCTGCTGTTGCTCGCCGCCGCCCCTCTGGCGGGCTGCACCAGCCTGAAGGAATCGGTCAGCGACGCCGTCAGGGGTCCGCCTCTGACGCCGATGGGCCACCCGTCCGTGGCCTTGGAGAGCCGCGATTCGCTCTCCATCGCCGCCTCCGCGCGCGACCCAGCGGCGCAACCGGCCTCGGCCAATTCGCTTTGGCGCAGCGGCGCGCGCGCCTTTTTCAACGACCAGCGCGCCAGCCGGGTCGGCGACATTCTGACGGTGCTGATCAATATCGACGACAGCGCCAAGACTTCGAACGCGACCACCGCGACCAGGACCAGCGCCAACACCGCCGGGGTCACCAACCTGTTCGGCCTGGAAACCCTGATGACTAAGGTGCTGCCCAAGGGGTTCGACCCGGCCCAGGCGATCAACACCAATTCCAGCCTGGTCGCCGGCGGCACTGGCGGGGTGGTGCGCCAGGAGCAGATCACGCTGACCATCGCCGCGGTGGTCACCAACGTGCTGCCCAACGGCAATCTGGAGATCTCCGGGCGCCAGGAGGTGAGGACCAACAACGACACCCGCATCCTCACCGTCGCCGGCATCGTGCGGCCGGAGGACATCACCTCGACCAACACCATCCTGCACACCCAGATCGCCGAGGCGCGCATCGACTACGGCGGCCGCGGCGACGTCGAAGCGGTGCAGAAAACCTCCGGCGGCACCGCCCTGCTGCAACGGTTCTTCCCGTTCTAGCGCTGCGTCGAGCTATCTTGCCTCCGGCGCTATCACATGATAGCGCTGGATATCATGCCCCAACTCCTCGTCCGAGACGTTCCCCGCGAAGTGGTTGAAGCGCTCAAACGCCGAGCGTCCAGTCATGGCCGAAGCGCCGAGGCGGAACATCGCGACATCTTGGAAAAGGCATTGCGCGCCGGCCGCGAAGCCTTCCGTGAACGGGCAAGCCGGCTACGTGATGAAACGCGCGGGCGCATAGAGGGCGAATCCGCCACCTTGATCCGCGAGGACCGCGATCTCCGGTGAGCATTGTTGTCGATGCCTCGGTCGCTCTGAAATGGGTGCTCGACGAACCCGGCAGCCAAGCGGCCGACGCCCTGCTCGATGAAGAACTGGTTGCGCCGGCCTTGTGGCTGGTCGAGGCCGCCAACGCGCTATGGCGTCGCGCCCGGCGGGGCGAACTCACTCACGAGGAGGCCAAGGAACGGCTGGTGGAACTCGGCAACGCACCGGTCACCACGAGCCCGATCGAAGACGACCTAGTCGCGGCCGCGGACTTGGCGAACGCGCTCGGCCATCCGGTCTACGACTGCCTCTATCTCGCGGCCGCTATCCGCGAAGGCGCCTATGTCGTCACGGCCGACGGCCGCTTCTATGCTGTGGTCAGCCAATCGCCAGTGTTCGCGGACAAGGTTCGGCTGTTGGAGGCCAGGTGACCCTACCTCTATTTCGCAACCAAGCTCTGATGGCCGCGCTGGCCTCTGCTGCCCTTGCCCTTCCCGCCAACGCGGCGCCGACCGCTCACGTCACCGCGCGCGCCGGCAATATCGTCTACACCGACCCCGGCGGCGCCAGCCGCACCCTGACCAGCGGCGGCGGGTTCAGCGAGCCGGTGCTGGCGCCGGACCGCAAGACGGTGGCCTTTATCCATACCGACGGTCCGCCGGCGCAGGGCGGCGACGGCAACCTGACCTCGCTCTGGATCGGCGATGGCGCGACCGGCCAGTCGCACCGGCTGATCGGCCCGCACCCGGCCAGCGACGTGAAGGAGAATTTCGACTCCTTCGACGGCCCGAAATTCTCGCTCGACGGCGGCTTCGTCTATGTCTCGGCCTCGGCCTGGGCGACCTCGCCGGCCGTGCACCAGGTCAGCCTCGCCACCGGCCAGGAGCATTTCGTCATCGACGGCGGCCTGGTGTCGCTGATCAGGACCGGCCAATACCGCGGCTACCTGCTGGTCCAGCGCCACATGTATTACGCGCCGCCCAAGGAAGGGTCCTACAACCCGGTCTATGTGGTCCGCCCGGACGCCAAGCAGAGCTTCATCGTTCCCGGGAGCGACAAGGACGACGGCGCCACGAGCGTCGACACCTGGCTGAAGGCGCACGGCTGGCAGGCGTGGTAAGGCTCGCCCATCGGGGTTGATCTTGTACTTCTTCCTGTACATATAGATGGCAGGAGGCGACCATGAACGTTCTGACCTATTCCGACACGCGGGCGAAGCTGAAGGACGTGATGGACCGCGTCGTCGAAGACCACGCGCCGGTGGTCGTGACCCGCAAACGCGGCGAGGCCGTGGTGATGGTCTCGCTGACGGACTGGAACGCCATGGAGGAGACCAGCCACCTGCTCTCCAATCCGAAGAACGCCAAGCGCCTGGCCGACGCCATCCGTCAGCTCGACGCCGGCGGTGGCGCGGAACATGTGCTGACGGAGCCGTGAAGCTCGTCTTCTCCGACCAGGCCTGGGAAGACTACCTCCACTGGCAAGCCGCCGACGCCAATACGCTTGAGCGACTGAACGGTCTGATCAAGGAGTGCGTCCGATCGCCCTTCACCGGCACAGGCAAGCCCGAGCCGTTGCGCGGCAACCTCAAAGGTTGGTGGTCACGTCGGATCACGATCGAGGACAGACTCGTCTATCGCGTCTCAGGCAGCGGCGAAGACCAACAGCTCGAAATCGTCCAGTGCCGGCTTCACTACTAGTCGCCTAAAGCGCCCTGAGCCCGCCCACCGCATTGTCGACGCCCAGCGCCCCAAGCGCCGCGCGGACGATGCCGTCGGCGTCCAGACCGGCCTGGGCGTACATGATTTCGGGCTTGTCGTGGTCCTGGAAGACGTCCGGGAGCGCAAGGGTGCGGATCTTCAGGCCGCGGTCGAGCGCGCCGCGTTCGGCCAGCAGGTGCAGCACAAAGGCGCCGAAGCCGCCCATCGAGCCTTCTTCCAGCGTGATCAGGGCCTCGTGGTCGCGAGCCAGGCGCAGGATCAGAT
>DASYAQ010000343.1:0-5949 GCA_036501225.1 Caulobacteraceae bacterium
ACATTCGCGTCGCCTGCGAGGCGCGGGCGGTCGCCCTGGCGCGGACCATCGTCTTCCGGCAGAGCAATCACGAGGGCGAGCTGATCGACTGGGTGCAGGAGGCCGGGCGCGAGGGGGCGGGCCTGGTGCTCAATCCCGCCGGCTACGGCCACACCTCGATCGCCCTGCTCGACGCCTTGAAGACGCTGAGCATCCCGATCGTCGAGTGCCATCTATCGAACCCGGCGGCGCGCGAGACGTTCCGCCAGACGACCTATGTGGCCCTGGCCGCGACCGGCGTGGTGTCCGGTTTCGGGGCCAGAAGCTATGAACTCGCGCTCGAGGCCTGCGCCGGCCTTCTGGCGCAGGCATAAGGAACTCGAGGCATGGCTGAACCCAAGGCGCCCGCGTCGAAGGACGCAGCGAGTTCGATCGATCCTCGCATGGTGCGCCGGCTGGCGGACATCCTGATCGAGACCGGCCTGACCGAGATCGAGGTCGAGCAGGACGGCCAGCGCATCCGCGTCGCCCGCGCGGTCACCGCCGCCCCGACGACCGTCTATGCCACCGCGCCCCAGGCCGCGCCCGCCACGGCGTCGGCTCCAGCCGCGGCCCCGGCCGCGGCGCAGGAAGCGCCGGCCCGGGGCGAGCAGGTCAAGTCGCCGATGGTCGGCACCATCTATCTGCGCCCGCAACCCGACGCCGAGCCGTTCGTGAAGGTTGGCGACCGGGTCAGCGAAGGCCAGACCCTGCTGATCGTCGAGGCGATGAAGACGATGAACCCGATCCCGTCGCCCAAGGCCGGGGTGATCCTTGAGATCCTGGTCGACGACGCGGAGCCCGTCGAGTTCGGCGCGCCGCTTGTCGTCATCGAGTAGCCCGTCATGTTCGAGAAAGTCCTCATCGCCAACCGCGGCGAGATCGCGCTGCGCATCCACCGCGCGTGCAAGGAGATGGGCATCGCCACGGTGGCGGTGCATTCCGAGGCCGACGCCCAGGCCATGCATGTGCGCCTCGCCGACGAAAGCGTCTGCATCGGCCCGGCGCCGGCGGCGAAGAGCTATCTAAACATTCCCAATATCATCGCCGCCTGTGAGATCACCGGGGCTCAGGCCATCCATCCAGGCTACGGATTTCTTTCGGAAAACGCCCGTTTCGCCGAGATCGTCGCGGCGCACGGCTATACCTTCATCGGGCCCAAGCCCGAGCATATCCGGCTGATGGGCGACAAGATCTCCGCCAAGGCGGCGGTCAAGGCGGCCGGCATCCCCGTCGTCCCGGGCAGCGAAGGCGCCATCGACGACGAGGCCGAGGCCTTCGCCGCGGCCGAGGCGATCGGTTTTCCGGTGCTGATCAAGGCCGCGGCCGGCGGCGGCGGCCGCGGCATGAAGGTCGCCATCGACCGCGAGCACCTGGCCGAGGCCATATCCACCGCCCAGGCCGAGGCCAAGGCGGCCTTCGGCGACGGTTCGGTCTATCTCGAGCGTTACTTAAGCACGCCCCGACACATCGAGGTGCAGATCGTCGCCGATTCCTTCGGCTCGGTGGTGCATCTGGGCGAGCGCGACTGTTCGTTGCAGCGCCGGCACCAGAAGCTGATGGAAGAAGCGCCCTCGCCGGCGATCGACGCGGCGACCCGCGCCATGATCGGCCGCCGCTGCACCGAGGCCATCCGCGGTTTTGGTTATCTCGGCGTCGGAACCATCGAATTTCTTTATGAAAACGGCGAATTCTTCTTCATCGAGATGAACACCCGCCTGCAGGTCGAGCATCCGGTCACCGAGTTCATCACCGATATCGACCTGGTGCAGGAGCAGATCCGCATCGCCGCCGGCCTGCCGCTCTCCTTCACCCAGGATGAGGTGACCTTCGAAGGTCACGCCATCGAGTGCCGCATCAACGCCGAGAGCCCGCGCACCTTCACGCCCTCGCCCGGCCTGATCACCGATTTCCACGCTCCCGGCGGCCCCGGCGTGCGGCTCGATTCGGCGATCTATGCCGGCTACAACTTCCCGCACGACTACGACAGTTTGGCCGGCAAGCTGATCGTCCATGGCCGCGACCGGCCCGAATGCATCGCCCGGATGAAACGCTGCCTCGGCGAGATGGTGGTCGGCGGCATCGAGACCACCATTCCGCTGTTTCAGGACCTGCTGGTGCAACCCGAAATCGTCGCCGGCGATTATGACATCCACTGGCTGGAACAGTGGATCAAGGCGGAAGGCTAGTCCCTTGCAGACCGCGCCGCGGGCCGCGGCCTTCAGCGTCGACGACCTGATCGCCTGCTACCGGCGCGGGGTCTTCCCCATGGCCGACGCGCGCGACGACGAGCGCATCTTCCTGATCGACCCCGACCGCCGCGGCGTCATTCCGCTGCAAGGCTTCCACGTGCCGCACCGGCTGGCGCGCACGGTGCGCGCCGACGCCTTCCAGGTGCGCATCGACACCGCCTTCGAAACCGTCATCGAGGCCTGCGCCGAGTCCCGGCCCGGGCGGATGGAGACCTGGATCAACGCCCCGATCCAGGCCCTCTATGGCGAGCTTTACGCCCGCGGCCTGGCGCACAGCGTCGAATGCTGGGCCGGCAGCGAGCTGGTCGGCGGACTCTATGGCGTCACCCTGGGCGCGGCCTTCTTCGGCGAGAGCATGTTCTCTCTGGCCCGCGACAGCTCGAAAGTGGCGCTGATCCATCTGGTGGCGCGGCTGATCGCCGGGCGCTTTCAACTGCTCGACACCCAGTTCCTCACCGGCCACCTGTCGCAATTCGGGGCGCAGGACATTCCCCGCGCCCACTATCGCAAGCGGCTGATGCTGGCCCTGGCCGGCGATGCGGACTTCGACCGGCTGGCGGCCTATGCCGACGGCGCCTCGGTCTTGCAGGCGATCAGCCAGGCGTCATAGACCGGGTGCTGGAAGAGATCGACGCCGGGGGCGTTGGCGAACATCCAGCCGCGGAATACCTGACGCGCCGGCGGCGGCGCCTTGCCGTCCTGCGGGATCGGCTGGGAGTCGATCTCGACATGGGCGGCGGCGTCGGTGAAGGCCTCGTCGGTCGCGGTGGTCTCGCAGGCGCGCACCACGAAGATCAGGCTCTTGTAGCGCACCGGCTTGTTGATCGGCACCTCGAAGCGCAGCGTCTGGGCGGTGACCTTGTCCAGCGCCTGCAGCACCGCCGAGGTATAGCGCGGCCGTTTCAGCGGCTCGGGCGGCTTGGCGGCCGATTCCGATGAGGCAGCGGCCTCGGGCGCGGGCTCGACATCGGCGGCCTCGGCCGGCGGCGACGGCGGGATGACCACCGCGCCGGACAGCGCGGCGTCCGGCGGCGGCGCCTCCTCGGCGTCGGGCGGCGGCACGGCGGCGGATTCGGCGTGAATGGTGTCCTGCCCCTGCTGCGCCCTGACCAGGGCGCCGCCGCCGATCGCCATGCCGGCGACCAGGCTGAGACCGATAGCGAGGTTTCGGCGGCTGCGGCTCATCTCTGGTCCGGGGTCCAGGCCTGGTAGTCGCCGGTTGCGCGCGGCCGCTCGCCGGTGCGCGCGATCGAACCGGTCGGCCGCCAGGCGTCCAGCGTCCCGGTCAGGTTGGGCAGGTGGTCCTTCTCCCAGGACCGGCGCTTCAGGGGCGCGATCGTCGGGGGCTCGTCGAAGGTATAGTGCAGCCAGCCGTGCCAGTCGGGCGGCACCTTCGAGGCCTCGGCATAGCCGTTGTAGATCACCCACCGCCGCTTGCGCGCGTCGTAGCTGTCGCGGTTGTCCTTGGATTCGTAATAGCGGTTGCCGGTGTCGTCCTCGCCGATGAAGACGGCGCGGCGGCCGATGTTGAATCGGATGCCGATGGTGGCCCCGTTCCACCAGGTGAAGATCGACTTGAACACGCGCGGACTATAGGCGCCGCCGGGCTGGCCGTCCAGGGTCGCCGCAGGGCGAAATGAACCGGCAATTCCACAACATCTTGTGGATACGCTGACGCATCGCCGCAACATCTATTGCGAGCCGAACTGGCCGCGCCTAGGCTCCGCACTCGCGGAGGAATCCATGCGCTTTGAGTCCAGGCAGGCGTCGAGCGGCGGGCGAACTGTGGCGCTGGCGACCCGGACGCTGGAACGGCCGGCCGGAACCGTCGAGGTCGAGGCGCCGGCGCACTGGACCGCCGCCCAGCTCGACGCCTGGCTGAGCTGGGCCGAGGCCCTGCCCGCAGCGCCGCCGCAAGGCGATTTCGCCATTCCGGCCCCGTCCGGCGATGCCGTCCTGACCAGCGCACCGGGGCGCTACGCCCAGGGGCTGGCCGCCTGGGGCTGGTCGCTCGGCCTGTTCGACAGCCTGACCGACGCCGGAAACTTCATCGACCGCATCGTCGCGACCCTGTTCGGCGGCCTGGCCGCCCCGGGCGCCCCGCGCCTGGCCCCAAGCCTCGCCGCCGTCGCCCTGGACGCCCCGGGCGCCGAGGCGGCGATCGTCCGGCATCTGCGCGACAGCCGCATCGCCGCCCTGGCCGAGGACGCCTACGCCACCGGCCAGGCGCGGCTGACGGCGGTGGCCGACGCGGTGGCGCGCTGCGAGGGCGACCGCGCGGCCTGTGCCGATCCCGCCCACAACCTGGCCCTGGCCCGCGCCGCCCGCGCCGCCCGCGAGGCCGGGCTTTCCGACGCCCTGATCGCCGACGCCATCGCCCGCGCCCGTTTCGGCGACCTGGAAGCGACGCCGGCCGAGCCGCCGCGCGCCCGCAGCCCGCAGCTGGCGCTGATCTGCCCGCGCGGCGAGATCGCCGCCGAAACGCCGGCCTTCGTCCGCGCCGCCCAGGCGGCCTGGGAGAGCGGCGGCGTGGTCATCGCCTTCGACACCCGCGACGCGGCCCTGGCGCTGGCCGCCCAGACCGCGCCGCGGCTGGTGCTCGACATCAACCGCTTCGTCCAGGGCGAGCGCCTGGATATGGACGGGCTGGCCGGGGCGGTGCGCCTGTGGACCGTGGCGCTGGAGATCGAGCTCACCGCGCGGCCCGCCGCGCCCGACGACGCCCGGCCGCTGGCCATCGGACTGGCGGGCCTGAGCGAATGGCTGGCGCGCCAGGGCCTGACCTATGACAGTCCGGAGGGCCGGCGCGCGGCGGCCGACCTTTACGCCCTGGTCGCCGCCGCCGGGCTGGTCGCCTCGGCCGAACTCGGCGCCGTGCTCGGTCCCTGCCCCGCCTTTGGTCAGAACCGCGAGGCGGTGCTGGAAGCCATCAGTCGCCGCGCCCAGGCCTGCGACCGCTCGACCACCACCGGCCGGCGCGCCGCGCTGCTGTTCGCCGACGCCCTGGCCGCCGCCAGCCGCGACGGCCTGCGCTGCCTGCAGGTGACGGCCCTCTACGACGATCGCGAACTGGCGCTGCGCCTCGGCCGCTCCGCCACCGGCGCGGCGCCCTGGAGCGGTCCTGTCGCCGTTTCGGAAACCAGCGACGGCGCCCCGTTGCGCAGCCTGTCCTCGGCGGCGATCGAGGGCCTGCGGATCATCGGCGCCGATCCCGACGCCGTGGTGCTCGCCCTGATCGGCCACCGTGACCTGGCTGCCGCGGCGGGCGTCGATCTGGCGACCCTGCGCGAGCGCGGCTTCACCGACCACGAACTCGACGCCGTCCTGGCCGCCCTGGCCGTCGCGACCTCGCTGCGCGCGGCGTTTTCGCCGCAGGTCGTCGGCGAGGGCTTCGTCCGCGACGTGCTCGGCGCGCCGGCCGAGGCGCTGGACGACCCCGATCTCGACGTCCTGGCCATCGCCGGCTTCACGGCCGAGCAGATCGAGGCGGCCGAACGGCTCGCGCTCGGCGCGCCGAACCTGGCGGCCAGCCACCTGCCCGACGCGGTCAAGGCGCTGCTGGCCGGCGGCGAAGACATCGGGCCCGAGGCTCGGCTGGCCATGACCGCGGCCTGCGAGGCCTTCACCGACGCGCCGGCCCTGGCCGCGATCGAACTCGACTGGCGAACCGACGCGGCCA
>DASYAQ010000344.1:0-7417 GCA_036501225.1 Caulobacteraceae bacterium
TCGTTCCGGGTCGATTGCCAGGACCAGGCCGAGGTGGACTATTTCTGGGACGCGCTGGCCGCCGGCGGCCAGACCAGCCAGTGCGGCTGGCTGAAGGACCGCTACGGCCTGTCCTGGCAGATCGTGCCGACCGCCCTGCCCCGCATCCTGTCCGACACCGACCCGGTCAAGGCCGGCCGCGCCATGCAGGCGATGCTGAAGATGACCAAGCTCGACATCGCCGCGCTGGAGGCTGCGGCTGCGGGCTAAGCCCTACTGCGACCGGCGCGCGGCCTCGATCGGTTCGATGCCGACCAGGACGTCGCCGCGCACCAGGTGCATCCAGCTGTAGCGGTCGACGGTCGGGTCGCAGTGCGGGACCTTGAGGTCGACGCGCTGGCCGTGGGCGATTGGGGCGTCGCCGGCCGGGCGCATCAGGCCGCCATGTTCGTCGCCGAAGTAGAAGTAGGCGTCGGGCGCGAAGGGCGCGGTCGCGGGCCTTGGCGGCGGGCCGTCGGTGGCGAAGGCTTTCAGGCCGGCGTCGACGGTCACCCAGCGCGGGGCATTGGCGCTGATCACCTGGGCCTGGACGAAAAGGCTGGTCTGGAAGGCGCCGTCGGGGTCTTCGCCGAGCGCATCGGCATACTGGTTGTCCATGAAGACGTAGGAGCCGGGCTGCCGCTCATTCAGCACGCCGAGTTCGGTGTCGGCGTCGAAGGTGCCGGTGCCGCCGCCGGTGACCAGCGGACAGGCGTGGCCGTCGGCGCGCAGCGTCTCGACGACTTCGGCCAGGCGGGCGAGGCCGATGCGCGCCGCGGCCAGGCGCTTTTCGGCGCCGGCCATGTGCTGCCAGGCGCCGCCATAGCCCTGGACGCCCTTCAGCCGCAGGTTGGCGTGACCCGCCACACGCCGACCCAGGGCCAGCGCGGCGGCCGTGTCGGCGACGCCGGTGCGGCCGAGGCCGACATCGACATCGATCACCACCTGGATGGTCACGGACCGGGCGGCCGCGGCCGCCTGCAGCGCGTCGGCGCCGAGCGGATGGTCGACCGCGGCGGCGAACCCGGGGTCCTTGGCCGCCAGCCCGGCGGAGCGGTCGGCGGTTTCGGGCGAGGCGATCGGCGAGGTGACCAGCAGGCCACGGATGCCGGCGGCGGCCAGCGCCTCGGCCTCGCCGACCTTGGCGCAGCAGACGCCGACGGCGCCGGCGGCGATCTGCCGCCGGGCGACGAAGGCCGATTTGTGGGTCTTGGCGTGCGGACGCAGCGCCACGCCGGCCGCCCTGGCCCGGGCCGCCATCCTGGCGATGTTGGCGTCCAGGGCGTCCAGATCGACCACCAGGGCCGGAGTCGGCAACCGCCAGCGCGAGCCGGGCTGGCCGAGCAAGCCTTGCGCAAAACGTTCGGTCGAACTCATCGCGGCAGGACCTTCAGGGTTTTCCGGGATCTTTGGGTCACCCTATAGCCGCGGCGCCTGGGCGCAGACCATAGCCGGGCGAGCGAAGGCGCCGCCGCGGTCGCCCTACTTGCGGAGCCAGACGTCGAGACCCAGCGATTCGGCGACGACCTCGACGCCGATGAAGGGCGTCGACGCCGCCATGCGCTGGAAATCGACCTTCGAATAGGCCCGCTTGCGCAAGGAGTGCTTGAACACCGCGTTGGTGAGCATCGCGTCGATCGCGCCCAGCTTCATGCTCTCGACGTATTCGTCGATGGTCGCGTCGGAGGCGTCCTTGCTCATATCGATGATCAGCGCCTCGGCCCCGGGCTTGAGCACGCGGTGCATTTCGCGGAGCGCACCTTTCGGATCGCCGAAATTCTTGAAGGCGGCGCGGCAGACGACGAAGTCGAAGGTGTCGCCCGCAAAGGGGATGTTGGCGGCGTCGCCATGCTGGAAATCGACCGCGACAGCGGCCTTTGCCGCGTTCTCGTTCGCGATGCGGACAAAGGCGCGGCTGATGTCCAGGCCGGAGATCTTGAAGGCCGCGAGCCTGGCGAGCGCGACAGCCAGATAGCCCGGCCCCGGCGCGATCTCCAGCACGCGGGCGTCTGGCGCCAGGCGTTCGGCGATCCGCGCCGCGTCGGCCTCGAACTCGGCCTGCGCGCCGGCGGTGTTCCTGGCGTACCAGGTGGCGATCACTCCCTCCATGGGGAAGCTTTTGAAGGCTTTCTTCCGAGGCTTGGACGCGATATCCATGGCTGATTCTTTCTTAGTTGTAATGACTCTTAGCAGATAAGATAGTTATGGGCTAAGGCGATATGGCGACGATGTCAAGGCGGCAAGCGTGAAGCGAGACGAACTATCCGAGGCGCTGAACCGCGCCATGCGCGAGACCAGCGGGCTTGGGGTACTGCACAGCCAGACGATCGCCGCGCGGCTGGGGGTGAATTCCACCGACCTGGAATGCCTCGACCTGATCGTCATGCGCGGCCCGGTGACGGCCGGCGACCTGGCGCGCGCCACCGGCCTGACCACCGGCGCGATCACCGGGGTGATCGACCGGCTGGAGCGCGCCGGCTTCGCCGCCCGCGAGCCCGACCCCGCCGACCGCCGCAAGGTGCGCGTGCGCGCCCTGCCCGCCATCGAACAGAGCATCGCGCCGCTGTTCCAGCCCATGGCCGAGGCCACGGCGGCGGTGCTCGCGGCTTACGACGAGGCGCAGCTCGCCTTTGCGCTGGATTTCCTGACCCGGGTCAACGCGGCGGCGGTCGAGGCCATGACAGTGTTGCGCCAACAGCCGGCGCCGGACCGCAATTAGTGTAGTTTCATCCGTCAGGCCGGCTTGTCGGGCCGGCGTGGAGGCCGCCCGTGAAACTCGGCATGATCGTCGTTCTGACCCCAGACCTCGACGAGGCGCGGCGCTTCTACCGCGACGTGCTGGCCTTGAGCCTCACGGCCGAGACCGCCAGCCAGCTGGTCTTCGACCTGGGCGGGACCGAATTCCACGTCTTCAGCTGCGCCGAGGCGGCGCCCGCCGGCCATCGTCATGGCGCCACCGCGGCCACGGTCTGCGCCTTCGAGGTCGCCTCCATCGAGGCCGAGATGCGCCGCATGACAGCGGCCGGCGTCGTCTTCCTGCACGCCAGGCCGGCGGAGAACGCCTTCAGCGGCATCCGCTACGCCGCCTTCCAGGCGCCCGGCGGCAATGTGCACGAGCTCGTCGAGCGGCGGGCCGCCTGATGCTGCTGCGCCCCGCCACTCAGGAGGACGTCCCGGCCATTTCCGCCCTGGTCGACGCCGCCTACGCGAAGTGGGTCCCGCTGATCGGCCGCGAACCCATGCCGATGCAGGCCGACTACGAAGAGGCCGTCCGCGACCATATGATCGACCTTTTGTTCGACGGCGATGAACTGGTCGGGCTGATCGAGACCATCCTGCACCCCGACCACCTGTTCATCGAGAACGTCGCCGTGGCGCCGGCGCGCCAGCACCAGGGCTTCGGCCGCCACCTCCTGGCCCATGCCGAGGGCAAGGCGCGCGGCTTCCACCTGTTCGAGCTGCGCCTGGCGACCAACGCCGCCTTCGCCGCCAACGTCCAGCTCTATCGCGACATCGGCTACCGGATCGAGCGCGAGGAAGACTTCCTGGGCGGCACGGCCGTGCACATGCACAAGGCATTGGGCGACGACGCGGACTGAGGCTCGCGCCTTGCCGCCTGAAAACCGGCGGCGCAAAGTCTTCCGAAAATCCAGGGAGGCGTTGCACCATGAAGCTCTATTCCGGCGATCTGAGCCCGTACTCGGCCAAGGTCCGTATGCAGATCTACGCCAAGGGCATCGAGGACATCACCCTGGAGCGGCCGGCGGGCTTCGGAAGCCAGGAGTGGTGGAAGACCTCGCCGATCGGCCGCATCCCGGCGCTGGAATTGCCCGACGGCGCCATCATCCCGGAATCCGAGGTGATCGCGGAATATCTCGAGGAGATCTACCCCAGCCCGCGCCTCTTGGGCGACACGCCGCGCGAGACCGCGACCATCCGCACCGTGTCGCGCCTGGCCGACATCTACCTGATGAACAACATGTTCATGCTCTCGGGCCAGACCCGCCGCTCGACCCGCAACGAGGGCGTCCGTGACCTGTTGGCTGGCCAGGTGGTGCGCGGCGTCAAGGCGCTGGAGCACTATGTCGGCACGGACGGGTTCGCCGTTTTGGGCCGCCTGACCATCGCCGACTGCACCCTGGTTCCCGCCCTCTTCCTGATCGAGAACGTGCTGCCGACCACCGACATCGAGGACCCCGTTCCCGGCCAGCCCAAGGTCGCGGCCTATTGGGCGGCGATCCAGCAGAATCCGCACGCCGCCCGCGTCCTGGTCGAGCTGCACCGCGGCCTCGCCGAACGCCGCGAGCTGATCCGCAAGGCCGCGGAAAAGGCGGCGGCGGAGGCGTCCTAGCCGCGCCCGATGATGAGACTCTTGCGCGTCATCGGCGCCCGGGTTCCTTAACACTCAAATCATGGCTGGGGAGAAAGACATCATGAGACATCTGACCCGACGATTGCGCGACATCCTGTTCGCGCTCCTTGCGCTCAGCGCCCTCGGCGGCGGGTCGGCCATGGCCCAGGCCGCGCCGCACATGCTGCTGGGCGTCGACTGTTCGGCGCCGCCGCTCTGGCACTGCCCGGACTCGGACTGTCCGGCGGCGGTGGTCACCCAGGCCGGCCCGACCGTCGAGATGAAGACCCGGCGGCCGTTCTTCCTGGACTGCCCGTCCGACTACAAGCCCGGCGACAAGGTCAATATCCTGCTCAGCCTGCACGGGGCGGGGTCCTACGCCAACTGGCAGCGCAACTACTTCCCGGCCATGGACGTGAAGGACAAGTACCGGCTGGTGATCATCACGCCCAGCTCGCCGACCCGGGTGTGGAGCGAGGCCGACGACGAATATCTGCACAATGTCGTCGACCTGGTGGTGGCCACCATCGGCAAGGCCAATGTCGATCACTTCATCCTGGCCGGGCACAGCCAGGGCGGCATGACCTCCAACCGGATCATCTGCACCGACTATTTCAAGGACAAGGTCGATGTGCGCATCAGCCTGTCCGGCGGACGCATCGGACCGACCACGCCGGCGGGCAAGGGTTTCGGCCCCGGCGGCCCGCCGATCTACAAGAGCGGCCAGCCCTATGCCGCCCCGCCGCCGTTCCGCTTCCCCGCCGCCGCGGCCGGACCGCCGGGCGGGGCGTGCGACTATTCCTTCATCTTCTCGAACGGCGAGAACGAGTCGATCCCAGCGGCCACTTCGCCGCTCGCCGACAAATACGCCTGCGCCGCGCGCGTGCAGTTGTCGGACGTGATCGACCCGAAGGCCGGCTATGTCTGGGATTCGAGCCGCCAGGACCCCGGCACCGACGGCTGGGGCCACTATCCCAAGTCCGGCCGGGCGCTGGTCTATCAGTTCCCCAACTGCAAGGACGGCCGGGTGGTCGCCGACGTGGTCCGGATCGCCAAGGGCCATACCGAGGGCTATGAGCCGAACATCACCGAGGCGATCATCGCCATGGCGGTCTCCGCCAGGGGCGGCAAGATCGCCAACGGCTCGTGGACGCCGCCTCCGCCGCCGCCGCCGGCGCGCAGTCCGTTCGGCTGAACCTCGCACGCCGCTACGCCTGGGCGGGCTCAGGCGTAGCGTCCGGCGCCAGCGCGACGACGGCGTCGTTGACGCTGTTGAACAGGCGGTTTTCGCCGAGGGCCTGGCGCAGGCCCAGCCGGTCGAAGGCCACCTGGGCGTTATAGGACTCCAGCCGGGCGACGGCGAAGATGACCCCGGCCGCGCGGGCGTCGGCGATGACGCCCTTGAAGACCTGGGCGGCGGTGAAGTCGATGTCGATGATGCCGGTGGCTTCCAGCACCAGCAGCTTCACCGCACCCGAGCCGGGCTGCATCGCGGCCAGCATCAGGCGGCGAAACACATCGGCGTTGAGGAAGGACAAGGGAGCCTGAAAGCCGATCACGCAGACGCCGACCAGCGTTTCGCCCCGGGCGATCGCGGTGGTCGGCCACCAGACCGTGGTGCCGATGACGCGGTGCAGCCGGTAGCTGCGCGGCGAGACGCTCGACCACATGCCGTAGAGCAGCGACAGCACGACTCCGATGGAGGCGCCGGTTTCGATCGGCAGCACCACGATCGCCACCGCCGTGGCCAGGATGAGCAGAAACTCCGCCGGGCTGCTCGCGGCCACCGCCCGCATCTGTCTGACCCGGACGATCCGCGCGGCGACGAACAGCAGCACGCCCGCCAGCGCCGCATGTGGCACATGGGTCAGAAGGCCGGCGCCGAAGACCAGCAACAGGGCCACGACCGCGACGGCCGCCAGCCCGGTCAGCTGCGAGCGGCCGCCGTTCTCGGCAACGATACCGGTCCTGGGCGGGCTGGCGTCGACCGGAAAGGCGCCGAACAGGCCGGCCAGCAGGTTGGCGGCGCCCAGGCCGATATAGTCGCCGTCGACGTCCGGCGCGGCGCCGGGATCGGAGGGGAAGGACCGCGAGGTCGCGCCGGTCTGGACCATGCAGACCAGGGCGACCAGCAGGGCCAGCGGCAGCATCTGCAGGATCTGGCTCAGCTCCACGACCGGCGGCGCGAGGTGCGGCAGGCCGCCGGGGATGACGCCGAGCACCGCGACCCCGTGCGCCTCCAACCCCAGACCCACGACCGCCCAGGTCGCCAGCACCATGCCGATCAGCGCGCCGGGAATTCGCGCGCTGACCAGGTGCGCCGCGGCGGTCAGCGCCAGCACGCCCGCGGCGACGGTCACGGCGTAAAGATTGGCCCGCGGCGCCGCCTGCCAGATCGCCGCCAGTTGCTGCAGCAGGGTCCCGCCGGTTCCGGTGATCCCCAGGGCCGCCGGCGCCTGCGAGACGATGATGTGGATGGCGATGCCGGCGAGGAACCCCATGGTCACCGGGACCGACAGCAGGTCGGCGATCCAGCCCATCCTGGCCAGGCCGGCGACGACGACGATGACCCCGACCATCAGCGCCAGCATCGCCGCTAGACCCAGGTACTGCGGCGATCCGGCCCCGGCGAGCAGCACCAGGCCGCCGAAGACGATCGGCGTGATCGTCGAGTCGGCGCCCACCGACATGAAGCGGTTCGATCCGAACGCCAGGAAGGCCGTGCTGGCGGCGATGAAGGCGAAGAAGCCGCATTGCGGCGGCAGCCCGCCCAGCCGGGCCGTGGCCATCTGCTCGGGGATGGCGATCGCGGCCAGCGTCAGGCCGGCGATGAGGTCCGGCGCGATGAAGCCCGGCCGATAGCCGGCCAGGGAGCGGAAGAGCGGCCAGCGCCTGCTCATGGGTCAGGCTGGACGGTCGGGCTTGCACCGACGGGAGCAGGCGGGGTCTGGGCGGCGAACAGCAGCGCCACCGCCAAGGGCGCCAGCAGGATTGCCGTTTTCATGGCGTCTCGAAGCCCCCGCCGCCCGATCCCGCCCTCAGTCGTAA
>DASYAQ010000345.1:0-2640 GCA_036501225.1 Caulobacteraceae bacterium
ACGATGCGGCCGATCAGGTCGGCGGTGGTGACCAGGCAGGCGCCCGCCAGCGCCGAGGGAACCAGGACGCGGCCGGGGTCGCCGCCGACGCCCCAGCGCACGGTGTGCGGCGCGGCCAGGCCGACGAAGCCGATGACCCCGGCCATGGCCACGGCGGCGCCGGTGAGCAGGGCCGCGCCGGCCACCGCGGCCGCCCGCATCCGCCC
The DNA here is from genome assembly GCA_036501225.1 of Caulobacteraceae bacterium. Classification (GTDB taxonomy): domain Bacteria; phylum Pseudomonadota; class Alphaproteobacteria; order Caulobacterales; family Caulobacteraceae; genus Poindextera. Next base: position 207 of record DASYAQ010000345.1, read on the forward strand.
CATCGGCAGGCCGGACAGCGCCGCGGTCTCCTCGCCGAGGGTCAGCATGACCAGGGCCCGGCTGGCATAGGCGCAGAGCCCGGCGCCGAGCGCCATCGGGACCAGGGCCCAGGCGATATCGCTCCAGTCGCGACTGGCCACCGAGCCCATCAGCCAGGTCAGCACCTCGCTGGTGGTGATCGGCGACGGCGAAAGGTTGAAGACCAGGGCGGTCAGGGCCCCGGCGAAGGCCGAGAGCGCCACCCCGAACAGGATCAGGGTCTCCGGCTCGCGGAAGCGGGCGGCGGCGACCACGACCAGTCCGCCGGCGACCAGCGCGCCCGCCAGCGCCGCGGCCTCGATCGCGCCCGGGATGACCGCGAGGCCGGCGGTGATCGACACCGCCGCGCCAAGGCCGGCGGCGCCCGAGACGCCGAGCACGCCGGGCTCGGCCAGCGGGTTGCGCAACAGCCCCTGCATGACCGCGCCGGCCAGGCCGAGCGCCGCCCCGACCACGGCCGCGGCCGCGACGCGCGGCGCGCGCAGGCCCCAGAGCACCTCGCCCGGCGCGGAGCCGACGTCGGTGAACGCCTGATGGTATTGGGCCAGGCTGAGCTGGGTCTCGCCGAAGGCGACGCCGAGCCCGAGCAGGACGCACAGCAGCAGGACCAGGCCGCCGATCAGCCGGACGGAGGTCACGGCCGTCCCGCGGCGGCCAGGGCCTGCACCGCGTCGCCGGCGAACCAGGCCGGACAGCCGAGCAGCGAGTCGTTCAGCCTGGAAACCGTCCGATCCCGGACGAGTTTGCCCAGCACGTGGTTGCCGCCGGCGGCCCAGTGCTGCCCGGCCAGATAGGCGGAGTCGAAGAAGCCGAGCACAAAGGCGTCCGGCGGGTCGAGCACCAGGCGCTCGATCGAAACGGACCGGTAGCCGGGGCCCGGCGCCAGGTTGTGCAGGCCAGCGGCGGTCAGGATGGCGTCGATCAGGGTTCCGGGACCGGCGGTGACCCCGCCCGGGGTCAGGTAAAGCGCGCCTTTGGCGGTGGCTGTGGCATGCGGCTGGATCTGGGCGTCCATCCTCTTGATCAGGGCGGCGCCGCGCGCGCCCTGGTGCAGCGCCCCGGCGACGCGCTGGATATCGGCGCGCACGCCGGCGAAGTCGCTCGCCTCGTCGATCTGCACCACGCTGGCCCCGCGGCGCTGGATCGCCCGGACCAGGGCCGGATCGCCCCCCCAGTAGCGCACCACCACGTCGGGCCGGGCGGCCAGTATGGCCTCGGGCGAGGCGCGCCGCCGCGGCAGGCCCGTGCTCTGCGCGCGCAGATAGGAATCGCTATCGCCGACACGGGGCGACAGGCCGACGATGGCCTCGCGCGGGCTGAGCGCCAACACGTACTGGTCGGCGCACTGGTCGAGGGAGAAAACGCGGATCGGCGCGCCGGCCGCGGGGCCGGCCAGGACGGCGGCTAGGACGACCGCCGCGAGCGCCCGAACGCCAGCCACCGGGTCAATCGATCACCAGGCCTTCGAAGAGGCTATCCAGCATCAGCGCCATCAGGACCTCGTCATCGGCCTGCTCGAGCTTCTGGCTGGTGCGCAGCGAGACCAAGCCGTGGCAGGCGGCCCAGAGGGTCTGGGCGGCCGAGTCGGCGTCGCCGACACGCAGGCGGCCCTCGGCGGCGATGTCGGCCACGGCGCGCATGAAGCGGTCATAGCAGCGGGCGCCCAGGTCGGCCGCCACCTCGTGGCGCATGGCCGAGATCTGGCCGGGCGTCGAGCAGAAGGCCAGCCGGTAGGTGTTGGGGTTGTCCAGCCCGAATCGCATATAGGCGTCGAGCATCAGCCGCACGCGGCTGACCGCGTCGATCGGCCGCCCGGAAATCTCGTTGTTGCTGGCCAGAAGGGTGGCGACAGCGCCCTCGCAGATCTCCAGCAGGATCTCATCCTTATCGCGGAAGTGCATGTAGAGCGCGGTCGAAGAGACCCCGACCTCCTCGGCGATCTTGCGGATGGTGGCGCCCTGGTAGCCGTCGCGAACGAAGATAAGCTCGGCGGCGTGCAGGATTTCGGCGCGGCGCAGGTGACCGTCCCCCTTGGCCTTGCGCGCGGATCGGGGCGGTTTGGTGAGCGTCATCGTCATCGGCGGCGTTCCCCAGCGTTAGATTCGGCATTACTAAACGGTAATCGTTCGGTCGCCGCAAGTCGGGCGCGGACTGGACGCACCGAGGCCTCGCCGCGTAAGGCCTGGATATGGGCGTAACAACCACTCCCTTGCTCGCCGAAACGCCGCTGGTGGCGCGCGCCGGCGGCTGGGCCGACTACGGCCTGGTCGACAGCGGCGACGGGCGCAAGCTCGAGCGCTGCGGCCCCTATCGCCTGGTCCGCCCGGAGCCGCAATGCCTGTGGCGGCCAAGGCTGGACGAGGCGGCCTGGGCCGGGGCCGATGCGGTGTTCGA
>DASYAQ010000346.1:0-5257 GCA_036501225.1 Caulobacteraceae bacterium
AACCTCGGCAAGGAAAGCGCTCAATTGACCGCCCTGCAGACCAAGCAACAGCTTGGCATCCAGGCGCTGTCGATCGCCAACCAGTCGAGCTCGGTCCTCCTGAGTCTCTTCCGGTAAGTCTAACGCGTGAGGCGACGGGCCTTGAACGGCCCGCCGCCTTTCCGCGCTGGGAAGTGACATGACCCAGATTACCAATGCCGCCGCCGACCCGACCCCAGTCGCTGCGCCAACCAGCGTTCCCGAGGCCGCGCCGCGCCCGGCGCCCGCCGAAGCCGGGCCGGCCTCCGGCCCCGACCCAGCCGATCTTCGGCTGGTCATCGAGGACGACCAGGCGGCCGGTTGCTTCGTCTATAAGACGATCGACTGGCGGACGGGCGCGGTGGTGCAACAGCTGCCGCGCGAGCAGCTGCTGAAGCTGCGCGAGGCGGACGGCTATCTGGCCGGCGATGTGATCAAGACCAGGGCCTAGAGCACGATGAGATCAGGCGGAATCGCCTGATCTCTGAATCGTGCTCTAAATTCTGAGGCTTGAGCGCGTTGTTATCGCAAAACCGGCAGCCACTTTTGCGCAACGCGCTCTAGGCCAGGGCCGGATCAGACTATTTTCGCGGGGTCCCAGCCGCGCGGGCGGGGCTCTCGCTCTTGTGCGCCCGCACGCCATCCCAGTCGACGTCGCCGCTGATCCAGGGCTCGCCCATGGCTTCGAACATCGGCCGCAGGCGGTGTTCGAACGGCCGCCAGCGATCGAGCGAGGTGGTGTAGATCGGCTCGCGCACCTGGGCGAAGCTGGCCGAGCGCACCAGCCGCTTGGATTCGTAATAGCGCAGGCAGGCGTCGTCCCAATCGAGATGGCAGTGCTCCAGCAGCCGGTGCGTCCAGCCCTCCAGGTCGGCCACGACGCCCTCATAGGGCGCCTCCAGCACCCGGCCGGGCGGCAGCACCGCCATCCAATGCGCCATCAGCCGGTCGTAGGCGCGCCAATGGCGGCCGAGCTCGGCCAGGTCGTAGGTGAAGCCCTGTTCCTCCAGAAACAGCATGGCGAAGGCGGAAAAACCGCTGTCGCGCGGATCGCGCCGGCAGTTGATGATGGTGGCGTTGGGCAGGCAGAGGTGGATCAGGCCGATATATTGGTAGTTTTCCAGCCGCTTGATGGTCTGTCGGCTCTGGCCGGGAAGGCCCGCCGGCAGGGCGTCGAGAATGGCCTTGCCGACCACGGGCAGATCCGCGCCATTCATGCCGGCAACCCAGTCGGGGAATTTCGAACCGCCCGGCCCGTTGGCCTCGGTGACCAGGCGGTGCAGCAGGTCGATCTCGCCCGCCCCGTGCACCTCGGGGTGGGCGCTGATGATCTGTTCGACCAGGGTGGTGCCTGAACGCGGCATGCCGACGATGAAGATGGGCCGGTCGCTCTCGGCGCCCCTGCCCTCGCGTTGCAGCCGTTCGATCAGGGCCGGGTTGAACGCCTCGGCGATCGCTTCGAACCGGGCCTCGAAGCTCGCCGCGTCATAGGCGATGGTTTCGCGGTGCATGGCGTTGGCCTTGACGAAGGCGTCGAAGGCGCCGTCGTAGTCGCCGCGGTCCTCGAGCGCCTTGCCGAGCGCGTAGAACACCCGGATCTGTTCGGCGCGCGGCAACTCATCGACCCGGCCGGCCAGCGCCAGGGTCAGGTCGAACAGCCGCTCGGCCTCGGGCCCGCCGGAGTCCATCCGGGTCATGCGGACCAGGGTCGGCAGGATGTCCTTGACCAATGGATCCAGGTCCAGCGCGCGATGAAGGTTGGTGCGCGCCGCGGCGATGTCGCCGATGAACAGCTGCAACACGCCCAGGTCGCGCTGGAACTCGGCCCGATCCGGCTCGAGCGCGGCGGCCTCGCGCAACAGCGGCATGGCCTCGACGAAGGCCTCGCGATCGCAGAGCATCGTGCCCAGCATGTGCATGGCCGGGGCGTATTGCGGATCGGCCTCGCGCGCCGCGCGCAGGGTCTGCTCGGCGAGGTCGCGATCGCCGGCCGCGAAATGGACCCGCGCCAGGTTGTAGCGCGGCTCCGCCCAGGAGGGCTCCAGCGCCACAGCCGCCTGCAGGCTGGCGCGGGCCGCCGGGATCGCATTCGCCGCCAGCGCTTTGAGGCCGCTCTGGATATGGGCGGCGGCCTGGGCGCGGCGATTGGAGGGAACCGGCATGGAGCAGACGCACTCTACGGGAATACGAGCAGGCGTTGCGTCACCGAGCCGAGAGACGCGCGGACCTTATACGCTTGGAAACCGGCCCTCCGTCGATGGAAAACGCCTGCGCGGCCCTAAGTTTTCGGCGCCCGTCTGACGGGCGGCGGCGCGGCGGGCGGGTCGGCGTCCGGCAGTGTCTTGTTGGCCAGCGCCAGAGCCAGAGCCGTTGTCGGGTTCATGGCGTCGACCATGGCGGTGGGGATCAATATGGTCGCGCCGCGCTCCTTGGTCGTCTCGTAGATGATGTTCATGGCGCGCAGCTGGAAGGCCATCGGGTCCTCGCCATAGGTGCGCGCCGCCTCGACGAACTTGGCGGCCACCTCGGCCTCGGCGGAGCCCAGGATCACCCGCGCCTGCTTCTCCCGCTCGGCCTGGGCCTGGCGCGACATGGCGTCCTGCAGGGCCACCGGAATGGCCACGTCGCGGATCTCCACCGAGTTTACCGAGACGCCCCAGTGCTCGGTCTTCAGCGCGATCTCCTCGCGCAGCTGGGCGTCGGCGGCCTTGCGTTCGGCCAGGAGCGCGGAAAGCATGGAGGCGCCGATCATCTCGCGCAGCGAGGTCTGCGCCACCCGGTCGATGGCCTGGCGGAAATCGGTGATCTCCAGCGCCGCCTTCTGCGCGTCGTGCACGCGCCAGAAGATGATGGCGTCGACATTGACCGGCACGGTGTCCTTGGTCAGGGCCTGTTCGGCGTTGAAGGCGGTGGTCTGGATGCGCTGGTCGATGACCTGGGCGACATTGTCCAGGATCGGAAAGATGAAGAACAGGCCCGGGCCCTTCACACCGCGGAAATTGCCGGCGCGCAGGACCACGAAGCGCTGCCAGACATTGGCCATCTTCAGCGAGAGCGCGACGATGGCTGCCAGCAGGATGAAGGGCGCGGCCAGAGCCGGGTTTGCCAGCTGGCCGGCGAGCGCGCCGACGATCAGCAGGATGACGACAAAGAAGAGGGTGATCGGATTCATCGCCGGAGCCTTGGGGAAGGGGAGGCGAACATAGCACGGTTCTGATCGGCCTCTTTATCTCTCCTTTATGGCCAGGCCGGCTGTCAGGCGCAGACCCTTGATGGCGATGCGCGATACATGGGCGGCTCCGGAATTGGAGCTGACCCATGGACCTGGTCTATATCGCGCTCGGGGTGGCGATGTTCGCCCTGTTCGCCGGCTTCGCCGCCCTGTTGAGCCGCGTCTGACCGATGATCCTCGCCATCATCTACATCGCCGCCACGGTGGCCGTGACCATCTACATGTTCGCCGCCCTGCTGCGTCCCGAAGACTTCTGAAGCGGACCGCCTCATGACCATTCAAGGATGGGCGGAGATCGCCCTGACCATCGGACTTGCCGTCGCACTCGGCTGGCCGCTCGGCATCTATATGGCGCGGGTCTGGACGGATCAGTCCACCTGGCTCGACCCGGTGATGAAACCGGTGGAGGCGGTGTTCTACCGGCTCACGGGCGTCGACAGGACCAAGGGCCAGGGCTGGATCGCCTACACCCTGTCGTTTCTCGCCTTCAGCACGGCCGCCTTCCTCTTTCTCTACGCCATCCTCAGGCTGCAAGGCGTGCTGCCGCTGAATCCGCAAGGCTTTGCCGGCATGGCGCCGGATCTGGCCTTCAACACCGCGATCAGCTTCGTCACCAACACCAACTGGCAGTTCTATTCCGGCGAAGGCGCCGCCAGCCACCTGTCGCAGATGGCCGGCTTCACGGTGCAGAACTTCGCCTCCGCCGCGGCGGGGATCGCGGTCGCCGCGGCCGTGGCCCGCGCCTTCGCGGCCAATCGCGGCGAGACGATCGGCAATTTCTGGACCGACCTGACCCGCATCACCTTGTACATCCTCTTGCCGCTCTCCATCGTCATCGCGCTGGCGCTCGCGGCCCTTGGCGTGCCCCAGACCCTGACGGCGCATGTCGACGCCACCACCATGGAAGGCGCCAGGCAGACCATCGCGCTCGGCCCCGTCGCCAGCCAGGAAGCCATCAAGCAGCTCGGCACCAATGGCGGCGGCTTCTTCAACGCCAATTCGGCGCATCCGTTCGAGAACCCCAACGCGATCAGCAATCTGATCGAGATGGTGATCATGAACATGATGGGCTTCGCCTGCGTGGTCGCCTTCGGCCGCACGATCGGCCTGGCCAGGGACGCCCGCGCCCTGGTCGTGGTGATGACCCTGATGGTCTCCGCCGCCGCCGCCGGCATCTATGTCGCCGAGGTCCAGCCGACGCCCGCGCTTGTCGCCGCCCATGTCCAGACCACGCCGAACATGGAGGGCAAGGAGGTCCGCTTCGGCGCACCCGCCACCGCTGTCTGGGCGGCGATGACGACCGGCGCCTCCGACGGCGGCGTCAACGGCATGCACGAGAGCTTCACGCCGCTCGGCGGCGGGATCTGCATGTTCATGATCCAGCTCGCCGAAATGCTGCCTGGCGGGGTCGGATCCGGCCTCTACGGCATCATCGTCATGGCGCTACTGTCCGTGTTCGTGGCCGGGCTGATGGTCGGGCGCACGCCGGAATATCTCGGCAAGAAGATCGAGACCCGCGAGATCAAGCTCGCCATGCTCTCGGTCCTGGTCCTGACCGCCTCGATCCTCTGCTTCGCCGGCGTGGCGAGCGTGCTGCCCATGGCGCTGAAGACGGTCTCGGCGTCCGGCCCGCACGGCCTGTCGGAGATGCTCTACGCCTACAGCTCGGCGACCGGGAACAACGGCTCGGCCTTCGCCGGCCTGGGCGTGAGCACCTACTGGAACGTGACGATGGCGATGGCGATGTGGTTCGGCCGCTTCGGCTATTCCATCCCCATCCTGGCCATCGCCGGCTCGCTGGTCGCCAAGCCGAAACTCGCGCCAACGGCGGGCACCTTACCCACCCATGGACCGCTGTTCATCGGCCTGGTGATCGGGGTGATCGTGATCGTCGGCGGCCTGGAATTCTTCCCCGCCCAGGCGCTCGGACCGATCGTCGAGCACTTCCAGATGCTCAAGCTGACCACCGGCCGGTGATCTTCAACCGCAACAAGGAACGGTGATCCC
>DASYAQ010000347.1:0-3171 GCA_036501225.1 Caulobacteraceae bacterium
TGCGTCGCATTGGCCATGGTCGTTCCCTCCGGCTGTGAAACAGGCTTCGAGCGGCCGGTTTCCTTGTTTGGATCGATGCTACGCCCGAAAACCGCCGCCCCGCAACCTGATCGGCGATCAGCGAGGCGGTCAGGCCGCGCCGACGGGTTGACGATCGCATAGCCCGGTGGTTATGTGTCGATCAATAGCCGGCAGGTTATCGATCCCAGATGCCGAACACCCACGATGCGCTGTTCAGAACCCTCGCCGATCCGACCCGGCGGGCCATCTTCGAACGCCTGTGCCGCGAAGGCGAGCAGACGGTCGGGGCGCTGACGGCGCGGGCCGGCGTCTCGCAACCGGCCGTCTCGAAGCATCTCGGGGTGCTGCGGCGGGCCGGGCTGGTGCGTGACCGCCACCAGGGTCGCCAGACGCACTACAGCGCCCAGCTCGGCGCGCTTGCCCCGCTGATCGACTGGACCAGCCAGATGGCCGGCTTCTGGGAGCGCCGGTTCGACCACCTCGAAGACCTGCTGAAAAGGATGGACCAATGACCAACACCGCCACCGAAACCCGCTCCGTCGTTGTCGAACGCGAGGTGCACTACCCGCCGGAGAAGATCTGGCGCGCGCTCACCCAGCCGCAGCTGATCGAGGAGTGGCTGATGAAAAACGACTTCGAGCCGGTGGTGGACCACAGCTTCACGCTGCGCGGAGACTGGGGTTCGGTCGACTGCCGGGTGCTAAGCGTCGAGCCCAACAAGACCCTGGCCTATGCCTGGGGCGCTATGGGGCTGGAAAGCGTCGTCACCTGGACCCTCACCCCGACGCGCGGCGGGACGCAGCTGCGCATGGTGCAGTCGGGCTTCCGGCCGGACCAGGAGCAGGCCTACCGGGGCGCCACGGGCGGGTGGCAGAGGTTCTTTGCAAACCTGGAGCAGGTCCTGGCGCGTATGGATTGAGCGCGCCGGAACGCCTAGGATGAGACCATGAAAAAGTCGGACACGAGCCAGGGCCAGTCGGCCTCGGAGCTCATCTCGAACCGCATCGCCGAACTCGGGGACTGGCGCGGCGAGACCCTCGGCCGAATGCGCCGGCTGATCAGGGAGGCAGACCCGGACGTCGTCGAGGAGTGGAAGTGGATGGGCACGCCGATCTGGTCGCACGACGGCATCATCTGCACCGGCGAAACCTACAAGAAGGTCGTCAAGCTCACCTTCGCCAAGGGCGCGGCGCTCGAGGATCCGACCCACCTGTTCAACTCGAGCCTCGAGGGAAACGTCCGCCGCGCCATCGACATCCCCGAAGGCGTTGAGGTGAACGCGGCAGCCTTCAAGGCGCTGGTGCGCGAGGCAATCGCGCTCAACAAGAAATAGGGGACACACACCAGTTTACGCGGCCTCAAGGGGGTGGACTGAACCCCTTCGCTGAGACCGCTAAATCAGGGACGGTCGGCAACGGTTGAGGTCATGGGCTGCAGCGCGGCCCGTTCCTTTGTTTGGAACTGATGCTACGCCCGAAAACCGCCCGTTCGCAGCCTGAGCGCCGTTCAGCGAGAGGCCTCGACCGCGGCCAACCGCACCCCGAAGGCTTTCATGACCTTGACCAGGGTCGGGAGCTCGGGCCGTCCGTCGGCGCTCAGCGCGCGATAAAGGGATTGGCGCGACAGCCCGGTCTCGCGAGCCAGTTCGCTCATGCCCCGGGCCTTGGCGACCACGCCCAGGGCGTGAGCAATGAGCGCCGAGTCCGAAGTCTCGAAGGCGACCGTCAGATATTCGCCGATGGCCTGCGGCGTGTCGAGCACGGCGGCGGAGTCGTATGGCAGAGTTTTCTCACTCATCTTCAGTCCTCTCGCACCAAGACCTTGGCCCGAGCGATGTCGGCGCTCTGGGTGCGCATATCCCCGCCGCAAAGCAGAATGGTCAAGGTGGCGCCGCGACGGCTGAAATAGACCCTGTAACCAGGCCCATAATCGATCCGCATCTCTTGTACGCCGTCTCCGACCGACTTGACGTCTCCGGCATTGCCGAGCGCCATCCGGTCGATCCGAATGGCGATCCGGGCGGCGGCCCGTCTATCGTTTAAATTGTCCCCAATTAAATTACGCCGTCTTCTCGACGTCTAGCTCCAGCTCCTCGATCATCTGTTTGCGGATCAGGAACTTCTGCACCTTGCCGGTCACGGTCATCGGGAAGGCGTCGACGAAGCGGATGTGGCGGGGGATCTTGTAGTGGGCGATCTGGCCGCGGCAGAAGTCGGTGATCTCCTCGGCGTCGGCGCTTTCGCCGGGCTTCAGCCGGATCCAGGCGCACAGCTCCTCGCCGTACTTGACGTCCGGGACGCCGACGACGGTGACGTCCTCGATCTTCGGGTGGCGGTAGAGATATTCCTCCACCTCGCGCGGATAGACGTTCTCGCCGCCGCGGATGACCATGTCCTTGATCCGTCCGACGATGTTGCCGTAGCCGGCCGCGTCGATGGTGGCGAGGTCGCCGGAATGCATCCAGCCGTCGATGTCGATGGACTCCGCCGTGCGCTCCGGATCGTCCCAATAGCCCAGCATCACCGAATAGCCGCGGGTGCAGAACTCGCCGGCGACCCCGCGCGGCACGATCTCGCCCTGCTCGTCGACCACCTTGCACTCCAGGTGCGGCTGCACCCGGCCGACGGTGGAGACCCGGCGTTCGATCGGGTCGTCCTGGCCGGTCTGGAAGCTGACCGGGCTGGTCTCGGTCATGCCGTAGGCGATGGTGACGTCGCGCATGTGCAGCCGCTCGATCACGTGCTTCATCACCTCGACCGGGCAGGGCGAGCCGGCCATGCAGCCGGTGCGTAAGGCGGTCAGGTCGAAGCGGTCGAACTCGGGATGGCCGAGCACGGCGATGAACATGGTCGGCACGCCGAACAGGCCGGTGCAACGTTCCGCCTCGACGGTCTGCAGAACGGCCAGCGGATCGAAGGCCTCGGACGGATAGACCATGGTCGCGCCATGGGTGATGCAGCTCAGATTGCCCATCACCATGCCGAAGCAGTGATAGAGCGGCACCGGCAGGCAGAGCCGGTCGCCTTCGCGCAGGCCGATGGCGAAGCCGAGGAAATAGCCGTTGTTGAGGATGTTGCGGTGCGACAGCGTCGCGCCCTTGGGCAGGCCGGTGGTGCCGCTGGTGAACTGGATGTTGATCGCCTCGTTGTT
>DASYAQ010000348.1:0-1646 GCA_036501225.1 Caulobacteraceae bacterium
ATCTGGTCCGCCGCCTGTTGGAGAACGGGGCCAATTCCAGCTTCGTGCACCTCCTGCTGGACGACAAAACCCCGCCCGAGGCGGTGGTGGTCGACCCGATCGCCGAGGTCGAGGCGGCCGGACCGGGCCCGCACCCGCGCATTCCAAAGCCGGGCGCCCTCTACGGCGATCGGCGTAACTCGGCCGGCATCGACCTGTCGATCAAGACCGAACGCGACCGGGTGACCGCCGCGGTGGCGGCGCTCGAACCTCTCGGCCCGGTGCGGGAAGCCTCGCCCGTCGAGATCGATGCCGCCTTCGCCGCCGCGAAAGCAGCGCAGCCGGCCTGGGACGAGGCCGGCGGCCTGGGCCGCGCGCGGGTGCTGCGCGCCATGGCCGACGCCCTGGAGGCCGACCGCGAACACCTGATCGCGCTGTGCGTCCGCGAGGCCGGCAAGACCCTGGCCGACGGCATCGGCGAGGTGCGCGAGGCGGCCGATTTCTGCCGCTATTACGCCCATCTGGCCGAGACCCGCTTCGCCGCGCCCGAGGTGCTGAAAGGCCCGGTCGGCGAGACCAACAGCCTGGAGCTGCGCGGCCGGGGCGTCTTCGTCTGCATCAGCCCGTGGAACTTCCCGCTGGCCATCTTCACCGGCCAGGTCGCCGCGGCGCTGGCGGCCGGCAACGCGGTCGTCGCCAAGCCGGCCGAGCAGACGCCGCTGATCGCCGCCGCCGCGGTGCGGCTCTACCACGCCGCCGGGCTCGATCCGCGGCTGCTGGCGCTCGCGCCTGGGCGTGGCGAAGGCGTCGGCGCGGCCCTGGTCGCCCATCCGGCCTGCGACGGCGTCGCCTTCACCGGCGGCACGGAGACCGCGCGCGGCATCAACCAGGCGCTCGCCGCCCGCGAGGGCCCGATCATCCCCTTCATCGCCGAAACCGGCGGCCTGAACGGGCTCTTCGTCGACACCACGGCGCTGAAGGAACAGGTGATCGACGACGTCATCGCCTCGGCCTTCGGCTCGGCCGGCCAGCGCTGCTCGGCCCTGCGCATCCTCTTCCTGCCCGCCGACACCGCCGATGAACTGATCGAGGGCATCGAGGGCGCCATGGACGCGCTGGCGGTCGGCGACCCGGCCGATCCCGCCACCGACGTCGGGCCGGTGATCGACGAGGAGGCGCGCCATGCCCTGACGGCGCACCTCGACCGGCTGGAGCGCGAGGCCAAGGTGCTGCATCGCCTGTCGGCGCCGGACGCCGGGACCTTCTTCGGTCCGGTGTTGGCCGAGATCGCCTCGGCGCGCTTCCTTCCACGCGAGGTGTTCGGGCCGATCCTGCACGTGGTGCGCTACGAGGTCGGCAAACTGGCCGAAACCGCCAGCGCGCTGGCGGCGTCGCGCTATGGCCTGACGCTCGGCGTCCATTCGCGAATCGAGAGCTTTGCCGCCGAGATCCGCCGGCTGGTTCCGGCCGGCAACGTCTATGTCAACCGCTCGATGATCGGCGCCGTGGTCGGCGTGCAGCCCTTCGGCGGCGAGGGCCTGTCCGGCACCGGCCCCAAGGCCGGCGGCCCGCACACACTGACCCGCTACGCCCACGAACGCGCGGTCAGCGTCAACATCGCCGCCCAGGGCGGCGATCCGGCCCTGCTCAACCTGTCCGAAGACTAG
>DASYAQ010000349.1:0-1563 GCA_036501225.1 Caulobacteraceae bacterium
CAGCCAGGCGCAGATGAAGCAGCTCGGCGGCATGCGCGGCCTGATGGCCAAGCCGTCCGGCGAGATCATCGAGACGCCGATCATCTCGAACTTCAAGGAAGGCCTGACCGTGCTGGAGTACTTCAACTCCACCCACGGCGCCCGTAAGGGCCTGGCCGACACCGCGCTGAAGACCGCCAACTCCGGCTATCTGACCCGGCGTCTGGTCGACGTGGCGCAGGACTGCATCATCACCGAGGAAGACTGCGGCACCACGCGCGGCATCACCTTGCACGCGGTCGTCGAAGGCGGCGACGTGCTGGTCTCGCTTGGCCAGCGGGTCCTGGGCCGTTCCGCGGCCGAGGACATCCGCGACCCCGGCACGGGCGAGGTCATCATCCCGGCCGACACCTATCTGGACGAAGCCCAGGTGGAGCTGATCGACAATGCCGGCGTCATGTCGGTGAAGGTGCGCTCTTCGCTCACCTGCGAGGCCAAGGTCGGCATCTGCGGCGCCTGCTACGGCCGCGACCTGGCGCGCGGCACGCCGGTGAACATCGGTGAAGCGGTCGGCGTCATCGCCGCCCAGTCGATCGGTGAACCCGGCACCCAGCTGACGATGCGGACCTTCCACATCGGCGGCACCGCCCAGGTGGCCGAGCAGTCCTTCTTCGAAAGCGGCAGCGACGGCACAGCCAGCGTCACCGGCCCGACCGTCACCGCCGTCGACGGCGCCCTGATCGTCATGAGCCGCAATACGCAGCTGATGATCCAGGTCGATGGCAAGGACCGTGAATCCTACAAGCCGCCCTACGGCGCGCGGCTGAAGGTCAAGAACGGCCAGAAGGTCAAGAAGGGCGAGCGGATCGCCGAATGGGACCCGTACACCACCCCGATCATCACCGAGGTGGGCGGCAAGGTGCGGTTCGAAGACCTGGTCGACGGGCTCTCCGTCCGCGACGAGGCCGACGAGGCCACCGGCATTTCCAACCGGGTGATCATCGACTGGCGCGCCAGTCCGCGCGGCGCGGACCTGCGTCCGGCCATGGCGGTGCTCGACGACGACGGCGGCTATAAGCGGCTGGCCAATGGCGGGGAGGCGCGCAACCTGCTGCCCGTCGGGGCCATCCTCTCGGTCGGCGACGGCGACGAGGTGAAGCCCGGCGACGTGCTGGCGCGGATCCCCACCGAAAGCGCCAAGACCCGCGACATCACCGGCGGCCTGCCGCGGGTGGCGGAGCTGTTCGAAGCGCGGCGTCCGAAGGATTGCGCCGTCATCGCCGAGATGGACGGCCGGGTCGAGTTCGGCCGCGACTACAAGAACAAGCGCCGCATCAAGATCACGCCCGAGGACGGCGGCGATCCGGTCGAGTTCCTGATCCCGAAGGGCAAGCACATCGCGGTCCACGACGGCGACGTGATCCGCAAGGGCGAGTACATCATCGACGGCAATCCCGACCCGCACGATATCCTGCGCATTCAGGGCATCGAGGCGCTGGCCGAGTTCCTGGTCAACGAGATCCAGGAGGTCTACCGGCTGCAGGGCGTGCCGATCAACGACAAGCACATCGAAACGATCGTTCG
>DASYAQ010000350.1:0-9115 GCA_036501225.1 Caulobacteraceae bacterium
CACCAGAACCGCGACGAGGCGTGGAAGATGCTGCGCGCGCGGCTCTATGAGCTTGAGCTGCAGAAGCGCGAGGCGGCGGCGCAGGCGATCGAGGACCAGAAGAGCGACATCGGCTGGGGCCACCAGATCCGGTCCTACGTCCTGCAGCCCTACCAACTGGTCAAGGACCTGCGCACCGACGTCGAAACCTCCGACACCGCCGGCGTCCTCGACGGCGACCTCGACGCCTTCATGGGCGCCTCGCTCGCGCAACGCGTCGGCGCGACCAGGGACGCGGCGGAACTCTAGTCCCCTTCTCCCCTTGCGGGAGAAGGTGGCGGCGAAGCCGACGGATGAGGGGTCGCGCGGTGATCGCCGATTAGCGGCGCAGGTTAAACGGAACGGGTGATCGACCCCTCATCCGACCTCCTTCGGAGGCCACCTTCTCCCGCAAGGGGAGAAGGATTCCGTTTCTATTCCGCCGCCTTGATGTCCGAGGCGTTCATCTCGATCAGTTCGCCGGTGATCGCCGCGCCGGTGATCGCCGCCATGGGCGTGGAGGCCGGGCGTTGGAACTTCAGGCTGCGGCCCTGGAAGAAGGCGCCGGCTTCCATGGTCAGCTGTTCGTGGGTGATGTCGCCATCCACGTGGCAGCTGGCATAGAGCCGGACCTGCTTGGCGCTGATCGAGCCGACGACGCGGCCGCGGGCCTCGACCACCTCGGCCTGGACGGCGCCTTCCACATGACCGGTCTCGCCGATGGAGAGACGGGCCACGATGATGTCGCCACGCACGACGCCGTCGACATGCAGCTCGGTGTCGCCGCTGATGCCGCCGTCGATGGTGGTGTCGGAGGCGATCAGGGACGCCACCTTGGGCGCGCCGGCGGCTTTTCTCGGAGGGGTCGGATCAGGGATGGCGTTCATTTCCGCTACCGTAAGATGAGGGACAGGGGGTTTGTTAGTTACTTGCTTGCTGAACATATTGACCAGCCTCCAAAAATCGTTCGGGGTTTTGCGGGCGGCCGTCAACCCAGACCTCATAGTGCAGGTGAGGTCCGGTTGAACGGCCGGTCGAGCCGATGCCACCCAGCTTCTCGCCAATGGCGACACGCTGGCCTGTGCTGACCCAGATCGCGGCCAGGTGGGCGAACCGGGTCTTCAGGCCGTGGCCGTGGTCGATCTCGACCACATTGCCATAGCCGTTGCGCACCCCGGTAAAGGAGACGACGCCGGGCGCGGTGGCGTGCACCGGCGTCATGATCGGTCCGGCGAAGTCGAGGCCGGGATGGAAGGCGGGCTGGCCGGTGATCGGGTCGGTGCGCACGCCGAAACCGCTGGCCTGGCGCGTGCCTACGGTCGGCTGGGCGAGCGGCAGGGCGTGGGCCACGTCGTTCAGACTGTGCAGGTCGCCCAGGTCGTTGGCGGCATGCTGGATGCGCTCGGCGAAGGGCTCGTCGACGTCGAGCACGGCGGCCAGCGCGCGCGGGTCGTTGCCCTCGATCAGCGGTCCGCCGAGGCTGTCGCTGGACACCGGCGAGAAGGCCGACGGATCCAGGCCCGCCAGCCGGAAGGCCAGGCGCAGCCGGTCGGCGCGCGACTTGGCGAAGGTCTCGGCTTTGGAGATCAACCGGTCCTGGTCCAGCTGCACGGCGCGCACGCCCGACAGCGGGTCGGCGTTCTGCACCGCCGCCGGCGCCAGGGCCTGAGCCGCGCCCGGCGCGCCCCTGGCCTCGGTCAACAGCATGGCCAGGGCCGCGTGCCGGTTCTCGATCGAGCGGGCCAGGTCGCTCATCGCGCCGTTGGAATCGCTCAGCTGCGCCATGGCGCTGTTCAGCTTGGCCTGGCGGTCGGCGGTGAGGCGCTCGTAATAGGCCTGGGTGCTGGCCGCGGCCTTGTCCGCCGAACTGGGCGAGACGGCGGCGATCATCATGATCCCGGTGGCGACGATCAGCCACAGGCCCAGCACCGAGGCCGCGGCGCTGGCCGCGACCTGGCGGCCCGTGGTCAGGACCATGCCGTGCACGACGCCGTTGGAGCGGAGGTAGAGGTGACGCTCTGGAAACAGCGCCTCGAGAAAGCGCCGCAGCCGGGTCAGTTGGTCGAGGACCATCCGCGCGGAAACCTTGTTTCGAGTTCCCGCACCATATGCCCCAAGAGATGACGCATAGGCAACCGCGCTCGGCCCCCAAATGACCGGGGAGGGCCGAGGCGCGACGTTTCGTCCTCACGCCTAAGGCGAGTCGGCAGGCGCAGCCAGCCGGGGCGACAGCCCCGCCCGGTCTAGCTCTTGGTCAAATCAGCCGCGTCGGCCCTCTCCACGAGCTTATGGATATCTTCGGTGAGCTGATTATTGGTCTTGAGCAGCTTGTGCAGGTCGTTGCTGATCTCGAGCAGGGCCTCGGCGTCCTGATAGGTCTGATAGGCCTGCTTGTCCGACGCCTCGGCGGCGACCTTCTGACCCACCATGATGATGGACAGCAGAACAAGCTGCAGGAAGGTCTGGGCGGTCCAGGCCACGAGTTGGGCCGTACCGCCCCTTATCGCGTCGGGCAGGCTGATCAGCGCCAGGATGGTGAACGCGTAGGCGCACCACATCGTCCCGACCAGGTTGGTGATGTTTACCGCAAGCCAGCCGTTAAAGCCGGTGTGTTCCTTGGCGATGGTATGCACGCCGTGCTTCTTGCGCGTCTCGATGTGGGGATGGGAAGCATGCTCCATGGTCTGACCTCGCCCGGTAGTTCTTCCATTTCTCTACGGTCCGAGACCGCATGAATTTCCGTCGGCCTTCGCCGAGTCGCTATTAGAGACTTAGCAGACGAGTCGCCGCAACGAGGCGAAGATCAGCGGCCGCGCAACGCGCCGGCGGCGGTCATCGCAACAAGGCCATGACCAGCGCCGCGGCGACGCAGAAGACGACGATCAGGATCGGCGGCGCGCGCCAGCGCTCCAGCAGCATGAAGGCGACCACGGCGACGGCGAGATCGCGCGCGCCCAGGATGGCGCTGGTCCAGATCGGCGTGTAGAGCGCCGCCCCCAGCACGCCCACCACGGCGGCATTGACCCCGGCCAACGCCCCGCGCGCCGTCGGATGATGCCCGATCCAGCTCCACAGCGGCAGGCCGGCCAGGGCCAGCAGCAGTCCCGGCAGGAAGATGAAGACCAGGGCGGCGGCCGACCAGAGCGCCGCCATGCCGATCCCGGCGCCGCGCGGCGCGATGGTTGCGCCAAGATAGGCGGCGACGGTGAACAGCGGTCCGGGCACGGCCTGGGCGGCGCCATAGCCGGACAGAAAGGCGTTGTCGCCGATCCAGCCCTGGGGAACCAGGGCGTCGCGCAGCAAGGGCAGCACCACGTGGCCGCCGCCGAAGACCAGGGCGCCGGTCTTGTAGAAGATGGCGATCATGCCGAGCATGGATCGCGGCGCGGCCTGGGCGGCCAGGGGCAGCCCGATCAGCAGCGCGACGAAGACCGCCATGAAGACCAGGCCCGCCCGTCGCCCGATCGGCAGGCCTGGCGGGACCGGCTGGCTCCGCGGCCCGCGGCAGAGCACCGCGCCGCCGACGGCGCCGATCGCCAGGGCGATAAGCTGCATCAGCGGCCCGCCGAACAGCAGCAGCAGGACCGCCGCGATGACGGCCAGGGCCGCGCGTTGCAGGTCGGGGCACAGCTTGACCGCCATACTCCAGACCGCCTGGGCGACCACCGCCACCGCGACCAGTTTCAACCCGTGCAGCGCCGCCTGGGGCAGCGGCCCGGCGAAGCGCGGCGCCAGCCAGGCGAAGGCGAACATCAGCAAGGCCGAGGGCAGGGTGAAGCCGAGCCAGGCCGCCAGCGCGCCCGGCCAGCCGGCGCGGCGAAGGCCGATCAGGAAGCTCACCTGGCTGCTGGCCGGCCCGGGGATCATCTGGCAGAGCGCCACCAGGCCGGCATAGTCGTCCGCCGAGAGCCAGCCGCGGCGCCGGACATAGGTCCGCTCGAAATAGCCCAGATGCGCGATCGGTCCGCCGAACGAGGTCAGCCCAAGCCCAAGCGCGACGGCGAAGACCTCCAGGGCGCCGCCGCGCGCTGGCGGTTCGGCGTCTTCGGAGTCTGGCCCTTCTGGCTGATCGCCGGACACCTAGGCGTAGTCGAACAGCGTCATGAACCCGAAATCCATGTGCAGCTGCTGGTGGCAGTGGAACAGGGTCTTGCCTGGATCGTCCGCAACGAAATCCGCCTCCAGCGCCTGGTAGCCGCCAAGCATCACGACGTCCTTGAATATCCCGGAGGTCGCCCGGCCGCCGACGCGGACAAGCTCGAAACTGTGACGATGCAGATGCACCGGATGGATGTCGTCGCTGGCGTTGTGCATGCGCAGGCGATAGCGCCGACTTCGATGCAGCCTGGGCATCGGCGCCATGGCGCTGTCGGAGAACGCCACGCCGTTGATCGTCCACTGGTTGAAGCCGTTCAGCGCCGCGTTGTTCTTGGCGAATTTCATCTCGATGGTTTCGTCGGGCGTCGCCGGCCTGGGCGCCAGGTCGCCGAACCGCGTGTAGTCCCATTTGGACGCCGCCGGCGCGGTCCATTGCGGCGCGCCCGTTGCGCCGGCGTACTCGACCACGGCGCCCATGCCGTGGCCGCGGTCGTCATCGGCCAGGTCGCCCAGGACCCAGACGCCGGGACGATCCATCTTCACGATCGCCGACACCCGCTCGGCCGTGCCGAGCCAGAGAACGGGCGTCTCGGTCGGGTTGGGGACGGGATTGCCGTCCAGCGCTACGACCTGGAAGCTGTGGCCGGGCAGCGCCAGGCTGCGGATCTCGGTGGCGCTGCCGTTGAGGACGTGGAACAGCACCCGCTCGCCGGCCCTGACGCGGATCGGCTCGCCGTGCCCCAGCATCCGGCCGTTGATCGTGAAGCACCGGTAGCCGACCTCGTAGCCGTGCGGCATGCCGCTGGCGAGCGAGGCCGCCATGGCGTGGTCGCCGGCGGCCTTGAGCGCCGGGTCCGGCTCGCCGGCGAGAAAATCCATCGCCATGTCGCCGCCCTGGCTCAGCGTCGGCGCGAACTCCTTCAGCGTGAGGAACACTTCGCGGTCATAGCGGCCGGGCTCCCGCCTGGGCTCGATATAGACCGGCCCGACCTGACCGCTGTACTGGCCGGCGGCGAGGTTGGAACCGGCGACCACGTGGCTGTGGTAGAAGCGCAGCCCGGCCGGCCCCGGCGTGAAGCGGATGCGTCGCGAACCGTGGGCGGCAATGAACGGCGTGCCCTCTTCCGCCGACCCGTCCACATCGACGGGAACCTTCTGGCCGTGCCAGTGCAGCTGCTCGGGGGTCCCGGTGTCGTTGTGGATGTCGACCGTCACCGGTTGGCCCTCGTGGAAGCGCAGCAGCGGGCCCGGGAACTGGCCGTTGTAGGTGGTGGTCGAGATCACGATGCCCGGCGCCAGCTCGACATTCGCCGCCGCGATGCGGATGGCGTAGTCGGCGGCGGTCCGGGACGCCGGTCTCGAACACGCGGCCAGCGGCGCAACCCCGCTGGCGACGGCGGCGGCGCCGACTTGCAGCAGGCGGCGGCGATCGAACGACATGGCGGGCCTCGTCAGCAACTGCCGGAGCGCGGCTTCATCGGGGGCTCGATCTTACCGGCTCGGCGGGGACCAGCGCCAGCAGGGCGACGGCGCCCAAGACGGCCAAGACCGCGCCGTAAAGGAAGACGGCGCCATGGCCGACGCGGTCCCAGAGCAGACCGGCGACGAGGCTGGCGGCGAGGCCGGAGAGGCCGACGGTGGTGCTGTACCAGCCGACCCCGCTGGCGCGGGTCTCGCGGGTTACCAGATCGCTCGCCAAAGCCTTCCCGGCCGAGCGGAAAATGCCTTGAAACAGGCCATAGAGGATGAAGAAGCCGCCGATGAGCAGCACATTGCCGGTCAGCGCAAAACCGAGATAAGCCGCCACGAAGACGCCGAACGAGGCGAGCAAGAGGTTGCGGCGGCCGAGGCGGTCGGAGAGGGCGCCGGCCGGATAGGAGACCAGGGCGGCGACCAGGTTGAACGCCGCATAGATCAGGATGGTGCTGGTCAGCGACGCGCCGAGCGCCTTGGTCTGCAGGATCAGGAAGGCGTTGCTGGAATTGCCGATGCCGAAGATCGCTGTGACGGCCAGATATTTCCAATAGGCCGAGGGAAACCGCGCCAGGCCGATCTTGGCCTTGGCCGCCACCCTGGCCGAGCGTTTTTCGCCGACCAGCGCGATCATCACCAGGGCGAGCAGGCCTGGAATGACCGCGACGTAAAAGATCAGCCGGATGTCGAGGTGCAGCACCGACAGCAGGACCACGGCCAGCAGCGGCCCGAGGAAGGCGCCGGCGTTGTCGCCGGCGCCCTCGAGTCCGAAGGCGCGGCCCCGGTTTTGTTCGTCCACCGATGCGGCGATCAGCGCATCGCGCGGCGCCGAGCGGACGCCCGTGCCCAGGCGGTCGAGGAAACGGCCGCCGAGGACGCCCTGCCAGCCTGTCGAAACGCCGATCAGCGGTTTGGCGATCGCGGCCAGGGCGTAGCCGACGAGGGCGATCGGCTTTCGGCGCTGGAGCTTGTCGGAAAGCGAGCCGGAGAAGCCCTGCACGATGTTCTGGGTGGCCTCGGCGACGCCCTCGATCAGGCCGACAAGACTGCCGCTGGCCGCCAGAATCTGGGTGAGGAAGATCGGCAGAACCGGATAGAGCATCTCGCTGGAGATGTCGGCGAACAGGCTGGCGAACGCCAGAAGGACGGTGTTGCGGGTGACGCCGGAAAAATATCGCCGCGCCGTTGCGTCCGCCATGGGGCCTCCGTGCCGAGCCGCCAGCGTTGGCGGATCTCCCGCCAGCCAGGCTCGACATGACAGTGCACAATATCGCAAGTGTCGAGGGCGGCCTGGCGTTCGGCCCGGGCCGAAGGTCTCATCGTGGCGGGTTGAGGGCCGCGGGTTGGAAGAGTTCGACGACGTTGCCGGAGGGGTCCTCGAGCAGAACCTGCTTGCCGCCTGGTCCTTCGAGGATGTCGTTGCGAAACGGAGCGCCGGCCTTGCGCAGGCGGGCGACCTCGGCATCGATATCCTCGACGATGAGGTGAATGCGGTTCCAGCCGCCGGGTCCTGGCCTGGCGCCATCCGGCATCGGTCGCCCGGCGGAGCTGGCCGGCCCGCTGAGCAGCAACCGCAGTTTACCGCGGGCGACGTCGGCGAAAGGCGGAAAGCTGTTCAGGACTTCGAAGTCGAGCAACCGCGTGTAAAACGCGACGGCCGCCTCGACGTCGTCGACCATGTAGCGGACGCTTACCATGTCATTTGGGTCGGTCATCGGCTTCTCCTTGGCTCTCGGGGGGCGGGTGTTCGATCGGCGAGCACGGCAAGCAGGAAGTCGATGCGCGTGGCCAGCTCAGCGGCCGTCTGCCGGAACAGCGGGTAGGTGGCGTCATCGGGCTCGCCGGTCACGGGATTGGCGATGCTCCAATGGACGGTCTCTGGATGGTCGGCGAACGGGGGGCAGACCTCGCGCACCTTGTCACAAAGGCTGATCACCCAGTCGAAGCGCTGGCCTTCGAACATCTCGAGGGGCTTGGACGTCTGAGCGGTCAGGTCGAGGCCGTACCCTTCCAGCATGACGCGTACCGCGTTGGGGTGCACGGGCCGCGGATGGCTGCCGGCGCTGTACGCCTCGATGGCGCCGCCCGACCGAGCCCGCGCCAGAGACTCCGCCATCTGCGACCGCGCGCTGTTGCCGGTGCACAGGAACAGCACCCTCACCGCATCGGCCAGGGTGTCGCTGCGCGGGCGGGGCGCGAGCCGAAGGCCGGGGTGGAGCGCCCCGCCGGCCGCCGACAACAGGGCGCCGACCCGCGCCAGATCCAACCCGTAATAGGTGTCCCGGCGATCGGCGGAGCTGCGCCGCGCCGAGACCAGACGGCCGCCCCGCAGCTTGCCCAGGTGGTATGAGACCAGGTTCTGAGGCTCGCCGACCAGCCCGGTCAGCTCGTGAACCATGCGGTCGCTCCGGGCCAGTTCACCCAGCAGGCGCCAGCGCAGGGGATGCCCGGCCAGCTGCAGGAACTCGGGCGGGGCGACGTCGGGGTGAAGCTGCGGCGTGCTCATAGCGCCGCATATACATCAATCCACCTTGATACATCAAGCCCGATTGATGCGTACTGGTTCGCCGAGCCTGCGCGGTCGGCGTCGCGCCGCGCTTGCGGCGGTGTCAGCCGGTCGCGCGCCGAGCCCGCTTGAGCACGGCCGCGACGAAGCCGGCCTTGGCGTTGGCGTAGGCGCCGCGGTTGTCGCGGTGCCTGACGGCCAGCGACCGTTTCAGCCGGGCATAGGCGCGGGCGGCGCGCGGATGGGCGCGCAGATAGTCGCGGAAGGCGATCTGGTCGGTGTGGCCGGGCCAGTCAGGGGCGCAGACATAGAGGTGGTGGTCGTGGACGCCGTAGCCCGGCGGCGTCGCGAAGGCCTCGCGCCCCACGATGCCGAAATCGCCCTCATGCGCATAGCCCAGCCTGGCCAGCCGCTCGATCACCGCCGGCAGGTCGGCCCTGGCGCGCAGCAGGATGTTCAGGTCGATGGTCGGCTTGGCTGCCAGTCCGGGCACCGAGGTCGAGCCGACATGCACGATCTCCGCCGCCAGCTCGCCGACGACCGCGGCCAACGGCGCGCGCAGGGCCTCATAGCGCCCCGGCCATTCGGGGTCGTAGTCGACGATGACGACGGGTTCGGACACGCTCAGGGCGCCACGTTCAGGCGGGAAAAGCCTATGCTTGGCCGACCGCCTTCAGCACCTCGGCGGCGTGGCCAGGGACCTTGACCTTGCGCCAGACCCTGGCGATGCGGCCCGACCCGTCGATCAGATAGGTGGCGCGCTCGATGCCCATATACTTGCGGCCGTACATGCTCTTTTCCACCCAGACGCCATAGGCCTCGACCGCCGCGCCTTCGGTGTCGGCGCCGAGCGGGAAGTTCAACTCGTACTTGGCCTTGAACTTGTCGTGGCTCTTCACCGAATCCTTCGAGACCCCGAGCACGGCGGCGCCGGCCGCCTTGAAGTCGGCGGCGGCGGCCGTGAAGGCCTGCGCCTCGCTGGTGCAGCCCGAGGTGTCGTCCTTGGGATAGAAGTAGAGC
>DASYAQ010000351.1:0-4283 GCA_036501225.1 Caulobacteraceae bacterium
CTGTTCTCCAGGGTGTTCTTGCCACGGGTGGGCGGGACGATCTCGGCGCGGGAAGACCGCATCGCCGGCGATATCGGCGATGCCCGGCGACTGAAGGCCGAGGCCGACGCAGAGGCCGCCGCGTCGGCGGCGGAAACCGCCCAGGCGCGCGCGCGCGCACAGCGGCTCGCCCTCGACGCCAAGGCCCGCGTACAGGCCGAGGCCGCCGCGTCCGACGCCCTCGAACAGGCCAAGCTGGCCGAGCACCTGGCCAAGGCCGAGGTGCAGATCGCGGCCACGCGCGACCAGGCCATGAGCAATGTGCGCCAGATCGCGCTGGAGACCGCCGGCGCCATCGTCGAGAAACTGACCGGAGCTGCGCCGACCGCCGCCCAGCTCAGCGCCGCCCACGCCCGCGGAGACGCCTGATGGAGCTCTTGCAAGACGCCGAGGTCTGGATCGCCATCGGCATGGTGGTCTTTTTCGCGATCCTGATCCGCGCCAAGGTTCCGGGCCTGGCCATGAAGGCGCTGGATGATCGTGGCGCCAAGATCCAGGCCGAACTGAACGAGGCGCTGCGCCTGCGTCAGGAGGCGCAAGCCCTGCTGGTCTCGATCAAGCATGAGCACGAGGCCGCCGAGCGGCTCGGCGCCGAAATCATCGCCAATGCCGAGGCCGACGCCAAGCGCATGCGCGCCGAGGCGCAAGTGCGGCTGCAAGAGCAGGTCCAACGCCGCCGCGCCATGGCCGAGCGGCGCATCGCCAATGCCGAGGTTCAGGCCGCGCTGGACGTGAAGGCCGCCGCCGCCGAGGCGGCCGCGGACCTGGCCGAACGCCTGCTCGCCGACCGGCTGCGGGCGATGACCTCCGATCCCCTGATCGACCGCGCCGTCGCCGACCTGGCCGGCAAGCTGCAATAGGCGCTCCGCCGGGGCGGCGGTTTGCCTCCCCACGCGAGCATTCCGAAACGCGCGGGCCTGTGCCAAAGGTGGGGCCGCAAGCTTCGAGAGGATGAACGTGGCGCCCGACGACATGGTTGGTACTGCAAGTCCGCCCGCCGCCCCGGCTCCCGCGCCCGTCGCCGCGCCGGCGGCCATCCAGCCGTCCCTGCTGGAGTTCGAACGCGCCATCGGCCGGCGCGACTTCACCACCGCGCTCACCCACACCCTGCTCATGCTGAACGTGCTCGACCGCAGCATGGGGATGATCGACGGCATCGAGGTTGGGGGCAGCCCCGCCGGCCTCGACCCGCGCGACCTCTACCAGCGCTTCGCCACCCGCTTCGCCGCCGGCTTCAGCGAGCTGATCGTCAATGGCGGCCAGGCGATCAACCCGATGTCGAGCGAGGTCTTGTTCTCGCACCATCGCTGGATCGACAACATCTTCGCCATCAGCGGCTTTCAGAGCACCGACCATCTGGCGGTGCATTTCGGCGGCGGCGGCGGCGGCCAGTGGCGGCTGGACGGCGGAAATCTCTCGACCTTTCTGATGCTGTTCAACCCCTCCTCGGCCATGGACGTCAATTTCCAGGAGTGCATCAACGTCAATCGGCCGGCGACGGTGGTGGCCCTGATCGCCTATCTGTCGGCCCGCATCGTCGTCGAGCCGCGCGCCTGCGCCTTCCGTGAGAAGATGCTGCAGTGGCTGCCCGGACGCTTCGCCGAGGTGACGCTGGGCACCGTGCCCCTGCAGAAGATGACCGAGCCCTTCACCCATTGCAGCTATGCGATGGATGCCGGCAAGCATCGCATCAAGGCCGATCTGATGGCGCAGATGCGCCATGGTTGCCTGACCGCCGGTTGCTTCGAATACGATCCGGCCAAACCGCGCAAGGCGCGCAAAAAACCGCGCATCGTCATCGTCACCGAGCACTATTCCGTCGGCCACGCCATCTTCCGCACCCATTCGCGCGCGGTGCGTTCGCTGCGCGACAAGTTCGAGGTGATCGGCGTCTGCCACGGCGCGCCGAACGAGCCGGATGTGCTCAGCTGTTTCGACGACATCATCCATTTCCCGATGGATGAGCTGATGACCGTCACCAAGAAGGTCAGCGACGCCATTCTGGAGCGCGAGCCGGACATTGTCTTCCACCTGGGCGTCGGGCTGACGGTGACCGCCATCGCCCTGGCCTCGCTCAGGCTGGCGCCGATCCAGTGCGTCTCCTACGGCCACACGGCGACCACGATGTCGCCGGCGATCGACTACATGGTGCTGCCCGAGGACTTCGTCACCACGCCTGCCCCCTATTCCGAGAAGCTCCTGCTGCTGCCCTGGGCGGCCTTCCCCTATACGCCGCGGATCATCAGCGCCGGCGTGCGGGCCAAGACCGCGCCGCCGTCCAGGACCGAGGCCCTGCGCATCGCCGTGCCGGCCTCGGTGATGAAGATCAATTCCTTCCTGCTGGGCGCGCTGGGCCAGATCGCCGCCGCGGCCGACCGCCCGGTGGAGTTCCACTTCTTCCCGCTCGGCGCCCGCGGCATCGCCTATTACTACCTGGAGCGCGAGATCAAGCGGCAACTGGCCGATGCGGTGGTGCACCCGGAAGCCGTGCACGACATCTATCTGGAACGGCTGTCGGAGTGCGCCTTCTTCCTCTGCCCCTTCCCGTACGGGAATATGAACAGCATCGTCGACTGCCTCTCGCTCGGCCTGCCGGGCGTCTGTCTGGACGGGCCGGAGGCGCACGCCCACGCCGATGTGGCCTTCTTCAAGCGGCTGGGCCTGCCCGATGAACTCGCCGCCTCGACCATCGAGGACTATGTCGCCAAGGCCGCCAGGCTGATCAACGACCCGGCCTGGCTGGCCAGGTGCCGCAAGGCCGCCGCCAAGAGCGATCTCGACGTGCTCTTCCAGGGCGACGAGACCGAGTTCTGCAAGGCGATCTACGCCCTCGTCGCCAAGTGATCGCAAGCCAGGTGACGGCGATCGACGACCTCAGGCCCGCCGAGATCGAGGCCGCCGTCGCGCTCTGGGAGGCCTGCGACCTCACGCGGCCCTGGAACGATCCCCGCGCCGATATCCGCCGCGCCCTGGCGGGACCGAGTTCGACCATCCTGGCCCATCGCCGGGACGGCCGGCTGGTCGCCACCGTCATGGTCGGCGCCGACGGCCACCGCGGCTGGGTCTATTACCTCGCCGTCGCTCCCGACCTGCGCAAGCGCGGCCTCGGCGAGGCGATGATGCGCGCAGCCGAGGGCTGGGTGACGGCGCGCGGCATGCCGAAGATGCAGCTGATGGTGCGCATGGAAAATGCCGCCGCCGCCGGCTTCTACCACGCCATCGGCTACGAGACCGAAGACCGCCTGCTGCTGGCCAAACGGCTGAAAGACGATTGAAAAGCCTATTATAATCCGCTCATCCCCGCGAAAGCGGGGACCAGGGTTTTTTACCGCCAAGGACGCCAAGTTCGCCAAGAGAGGCGCGCTTCTTTGCGTCCTTGGCGACCTTGGCGGTCCACCTTTGGCTCAGGCCGGGGCCTGCGGCCCCAACAGAAACGCCTGGGTCCCCTGCTTTCGCGGGGTGAGTGGAGAAGAGTTCAATCTGGGCCGATTGTGCTCTAGTCATCGGCCATGAACCGCCGTCCCGTTCCCTTCGACCTTGGGCCGATCCATTTCGTCGGCATCGGCGGCATCGGGATGAGCGGCATCGCCGAGATCATGCTGCGCATCGGCTACGTGGTGCAGGGTTCCGACGCCAAGGCCTCGGCCAATACCGAGCGGCTGGAGGGCCTGGGAGCGAAGGTCTTCATCGGCCACGACGCCGACCATCTCGACGGCGCCTCGGCGGTGGTCTTCTCGACCGCCATCAAGGCGGACAACCCGGAGATCCTCGCCGCGCGCGAACGCCGGCTGCCGCTGGTGCGCCGCGCCGAGATGCTGGCCGAGTTGATGCGGCTGCAGTTCTCGGTGGCCGTGGGCGGCACCCACGGCAAGACCACCACCACCTCGATGATCGCGGCCCTGCTCGACGCCGGCGGCATGGACCCCACCGTGGTCAATGGCGGCATCATCAACGCCTACGGCGCCAACGCCAAGGTGGGCGAGGGCGACTGGATGGTGGTGGAGGCCGATGAGAGCGACGGCACCTTCCTGCGGCTGAAATCCACCATCGCGGTGGTGACCAATATCGATCCCGAACACCTGGACCACTACGGCGACTTCGATGCGGTGAAGAAGGCCTTCCAGGACTTCGTGGAGAACATCCCCTTCTACGGGTTCGCGGTGCTCTGCACCGACCATCCGGAGGTGCAGGCGATGACGGCGCGGATCGAGAACCGCCGCCTGGTCTCCTACGGTCTCAATCCG
>DASYAQ010000352.1:0-2334 GCA_036501225.1 Caulobacteraceae bacterium
CGTCCGTTGGCGCGACCCGCACCCCAAGCGCGGCCACGAGTCGCTCCGCGGCCTCAGCGCCAGCCACGCCCCGCGCGGATCGCGCACGGACCATCACTTCCCATAGATTGACCGGCGAAATAAGTGCGTCGGCCGCCTCGGCCACGACGATCCCGAATGAGTCCGCCTCGTCCTCATCGAGCAGGATCGCGAGGACGGCCGAAGCATCGACGACCATCATCGCGGCAGGCCGTCTTCGTCATAGAGATCGCGTTCGTCCAGCATCGGGCCGACGACCGACGCACGCCTGAACTGGCTTACGGCCGCTTCAACGGCCTTGAGCCTGGCGTCGCGTTCGCTGGTGGAGATGCGCCGGGCGCGGCCGAGCTCGCCCCGCACCGCATCGGCGACCGCCTCGGTTATCGGTTTCTGGGTGAGCCGCGCCAACTCACGAATATCGCGAACCACGTCCGCGTTGCGTATCTGGATCGGGGCAGTCGTCATGATAGTCAGAATATATCATGATATTCTGATTTCGCAATGGTCCCATCATAGCCCGATGGCGAAGCGCAAGCCGTCGTAAGCTGGTTCAACGCCTTGCGGCAGTTCCGCCGCCAGTACGTTGAAATCCATGTCAATATGCATGTTCGTTAAGATGGTGCGTTCGGGCTGTACCCGGCTCACCCAGTCGAGCGTCCTGGCCAGGTGCGCGTGGGTCGGGTGCGGGGTGTAGCGCAGCGCATCGACGATCCAGACCTTGACCCCGGCCAGGGCCGCGAAGGCCTCGGGCGGCAGATCGACCACATCGCTGGAATAGGCCACGGGTCCGAAACGGTAGCCGACCGAGCGGATCGCCCCATGGTCCTGGTCGAAACTGACGATGGGAATGGATCCCGACGGCCCGTCCACCGCCCAATGGGTCCCGTGCACCGGGATCAGATGGTCGTCGCAGATGGCGGGATAACCGGCCTCGCCGCGGAAGACGTAGCCGAAGCGTCTCATCAGGGTCGCGTGGGTGGCTTCGTCCATGTGGCAGGGCGTGCGCCGGCGATTGCGCAGGGCGAAGGCGCGGACGTCGTCCAGCCCATGCGTCTGGTCGGCGTGGTCGTGGGTGAAAAGGACGGCGTCCAGCCGCTTGGCGCCGG
This sequence comes from Caulobacteraceae bacterium, assembly GCA_036501225.1. GTDB lineage: Bacteria > Pseudomonadota > Alphaproteobacteria > Caulobacterales > Caulobacteraceae > Poindextera. The sequence goes on from DASYAQ010000352.1 coordinate 1,125, forward strand.
CGCTGGCGGTCTGCAGCCGCAGGTCCGGCGAGGTGTCGACCAGCACGGTGGTCTCATGCTCGGCGCCGTCAGGCGACGAACGGCGCACCAGGAGCGAACAGCGCGAGCGGCTGTTGCGCGGTTCGGCCGGGTCGCAGACGCCCCAGTTTCCGTCCGCGCGCGGCACGCCGGCCGACGAGCCGCAGCCCAGAATGGTGAACTCCAGCGCGCCGGTCATGGACGGGGTATCCGGTCGAACAGGGCGAAGAAGGCGTCCTCGGTCCTGGCCTCGGCCTCGCCCAATGTCCAACCCCGAACCTCGGCCAGCCTGGCCAGGACAAGCGGCAGGAAGGCCGGCTCGTTGCGCCGTCCGCGCATCGGGACCGGCGCGAGGTAGGGACAGTCGGTTTCGACGATGATGCGGCCCGCGGGCATGTCGCGGATCACCGCCCTCACCGCCTCGGCCGCCTTGAAGGTGGCGATCCCGGAGACCGAGAAGACGGCGCCCAACGCCGCCGCCCGCCGCGCCAGCTCCGGGCCGCTGGTATAGCAGTGCAGCAGGATTTTGAACGGCCCCCTGGCGTATTCTTCCTCAAGGATTTCAGCCATTTCCGTATCGGCGTCACGGGCGTGAACGATCAGCGGCAGGCCGGTCAGCCGCGCCGCTTTTATGTGGATAAGAAAGATCGCGCGTTGCGAATCACGCGGGCTGTGGTCATAAAAGAAGTCCAGTCCGGTCTCGCCGATTCCGATGACGCGGCCGTGCGCACGGTCGGTAAGATCGTTAACGGACAGCGTAAGATTTTCTTTCGATTCGTGCGGATGGGTGCCTACGCTGCACCAGATATCCGCATGCGCGTCGGCGATTTCGCGCACCCCGTCGAAAGCCGAAACCCGATCGCAAATGGTTAACATCAGGCCGACGCCGGCGGCCCTCGCCCGCGCGATCACCGCCTCGCGATCGTCGGCGAACTGGGGTGCGCTCAAGTTGACATGGCTGTCGATCAGCATGGTCGCCGGTCAGGTCCTGGCCGCGGCGCGCAGGTCGCCCAGCGCGTTCCAGAAGGCGTCGGCGCGGTCCAGGTTCAGCCCCTCGACCTCGCGCGGCAGGGCGGCCAGTTTCGACCAGGCCTCCGCCCAGCGGTCGCTGTCGCGGCTGCCCTCCTCCGCGGCCAATTCGGCGCGCAGCCGCACATGATCGCCCAGCCGGTCGAACAGCAGGATGAACCGC
>DASYAQ010000353.1:0-3449 GCA_036501225.1 Caulobacteraceae bacterium
TCGCCTCGCAAAAGGTGGCCCAGCGCCTCGGCTCGACCAATCGCGGCCCGGGCCGGTTGCCGGCCCCGTTCGAGGCCTATCCGGTCGAGATCTGGGGCCAGACCCGCGACCAGTGGCGGGCGCGCTAGCCGCCCCCTAGAACTTCTGCGCCGCGTTGGCGTCGTAGGCGGCGCAGTCGCCGTGGAAGACGAAGCCGCTGAAGCCGATCAGGGCGATGCGGCCGCTCACCCGGTCGATGGTGACCGACGGCCGGTTCCACAGGGTCATGGCGAAATGGCCGGTGATCAGGTGCTCATCGAGCTTCAGACCCCTGAGCGGCCGCCAGCCTTCGTCACCGCCGGGATGGCGCATGATGTGCGGGATGCGGATGCGGCCACGGTCGCCGGTGATGTCGACCAGCATCGGGTCGGCGGCGGAGACCCGTCCCACCCCGACAACGGAGGTCGCGCCGAGGCATTGCAGGTGCAGGTCGAAGGCCAGCGACGGCGGTTCGCCCACGGCCTGGGCGGCGGCGGACCCGGCCGCCAAGGCCAGCGCGACGCCGAAAACCCCAATCCTGAACGGCATCTGTCCCCCTTGAAGGAACCCTAGCCGTTGAAGCTTAGCACCGCCTCGATGATTCGATCCTGGGTGTCGGCTTCGATATCGGCGTGCATGGGCAGGCTGAGCACCCGATCGGCCTTGGCTTCGCTGACGGCCAGGCCGCCGGGACGCGGATAGCCGGCATAGACGTCCTGGGTGTGCATCGGCATCGGGTAATAGGCCGCCGTCGGGATGTCGTAGGCCTTCAGATGCGCGGCCAGGCCGTCGCGGTCGTCATGCTCGATGGTGTACTGCGCCCAGGTCGACAGGCCGCCCGGAATGACGATCGGGGTGCGCGCCGGCGACCCGGCCAGACCGGCCGCATAGCGTTCGGCGGCGGCATTGCGCCAGCCGATCTCGTCTTCGAACACGCGCAGCTTCTCGATCAGGATCGCCGCCTGCATCGTATCCAGGCGGCTGTTCATGCCGACGCGCAGGTTGAGGTATTTCGGATCGTGGTCGAAGCTGTGGCCTTCGATGTCGCTCTTGGTCGCCTGGCCGTGCACGCGCAGCGATTGGATCCGCTCGGCCAGCCAGTCGTCCTCGGTCAGGATGGCCCCGCCGTCGCCATAGGCGCCCAGCGGCTTGGCCGGGAAGAAGCTGGTGGTCATGGCGTCGGCCCAGCTGACGGCGTGGCGGCCATGCAGGGTCGAACCGAAGGACTGGGCCGAGTCGGCGATCAGCTTCAGCCCGTGGCGGCGGGCGACGCCGGCGATGGCCGGATAGTCGGCCGCCTGGCCGAACAGGTCGACGGCGATGATGGCGCGCGGCGTGAGCTTGCCCTCGGCCTTGATCGCCAGGATCGCCGCCTCCAGCTTCTCGGGATCGAGATTGTAGGTATCCGGCCGGATGTCGACGAACACCGGCGAGGCGCCCAGCCACGGAATGACCTCGCCGGTCGCGGCGAAGGTGAAACTGGGGCAGAAGACCGCGTCGCCCGGCCCGATCTGCCAAGCCATCAGCGGCAGGGCCACCGCCTCGGTGCCGTTGGCGCACGAGACGCAATGGGCGGCGCCGGCGAAGGCGGCCAGCTGCCGCTCCAGCAGCCCGACTTCGGGGCCCATCACATACTGTCCGTGCGCCAGCACCCGCGCGATCGCCGCGTCGATCTGCGGCCTGAGCCGCGCCTGCTGGGCGGCGAGATCGATAAAGGCGATCGACGATTGAACGGCGGCGCGTTGGACCAGTGAAATGGGCATGCGAATCAGTGTTTCCTTGAGACTGAGTCGCACATAGCCGCCGCCATGCTGCACCGCGACACAATCCCTGTAACCGACTGTTGCGGATAGGATTTGGCGCGGCTGGCGCGGAATTAACGCTAACGCTTGCAGGGCAAGGCGTTTAGCCGCGGCTCAAGAAGCGCGGCGCGCTTGGGAGCGATGACGGTGATCGCGATTCGGCGCCCGCTGAAGACGCCGGCAAAGCCTTGCACGTTGATCGCGGCGCACTACAACGCCTCGAAGCCTATCCCCGACCGACTTTTCCCTCTAACGCGCCAGCCCGGAGACCGCGATGGACGCCATTCTGGTCGTGGGCGGCGCCGGCTATGTCGGGTCGCATGCCTGCAAGGCCCTGGCGCTGGCGGGCCATCGGCCGGTGACCCTGGACAATCTGCGCACCGGCCATGCCGACGCGGTGAAGTGGGGGCCGCTGATCGAGGCGGACTACGGGGACGGGAACGCCGTGCGCACGGTCATACGAGAGCACAAGATCGCCGCGGCCATGCACTTCGGCGCCCTCAGCCTGGTCGCCGAGTCGGTGGCGGAGCCGGCGCGCTATTACGCCGACAATGTCGCCGGCGCGCTGCGCCTGCTGGAGGCGCTGGGCGCCGAGGGCGTGCGCCGGATCGTGTTTTCCTCCAGCGCCGCGGTCTATGGCGAGGCGTCCAGCGCGCCGATCCCGGAAGATGCGCCGCTGAATCCGATCAACCCCTACGGCGAGACCAAGCGGGTGATCGAGGGCGCGCTGCGCTTCGTCGGCCAGGCCCAGGGGCTGGCCTGGTGCGCGCTGCGCTACTTCAACGCCGCCGGCGCCGACGAGGCCGGCGAGATCGGCGAGCGGCACGAGCCGGAGACCCACCTGATCCCCAACGTGCTGCAGGCGGTGCGGGCGGGGCGGCCGGTGAAGCTGTTCGGCTCCGACTATCCGACCCCGGACGGCTCGGTGGTGCGCGACTATGTGCACGTCGCCGACCTGGCCGACGCCCACGTCGCGGCGCTGGAGTTCCTCAAGCACGGCGGCGAGAGCCAGCCGATGAACCTGGGGTCCGGCGCGGGCCTTTCGGTGCTGCAGATCGTGGCGGCCGCCGAGCGCGTGCTGGGCCACCCGATCGCCGCCGAGATGGGCCCGAGGCGTCCCGGCGACCCGCCCTGCCTGGTCGCCGACCCGAGCCGCGCCAAGCGCCTGCTGCGCTGGACGCCGGGCCGGTCGGACGTCGACAACCTGATCGCCACCACGGCGGCGTTCGAGGCAATTCGCCAGCGTTAAGGTCCGACTAAGGCGGCTGGCCGATAGTCCATCCCATGTCCGCCGCCCCCGCCTCCAGCCTGGCCGCCGGCGCCGCTCGGACGGCGTCGGATGATCGCATCGACCGGATCGCCTCGGTCAGCGCGCGCGAGACGCTGGACCGCATCCGCGCCGCGGGTGTCCTGACCACCGGCGCGGTCAACCTGATTGGGCTGGACGCCATCCGCCGCCAGCTGGGCGACCGCTGGGCGGCCAAGAAAGGCCGCGTCTGGGAGCATGTCGAGCAGGAGTTCCAGCGCAAGCTGGGCCCGGCCGACCTGGCCGTGCGCATCGACGACATCAACTATCTGGTCGCCGCGCCCAGCGCGCCCGGCTTCGCCGCCCAGGCCCTGTGCCTGACC
>DASYAQ010000354.1:0-2779 GCA_036501225.1 Caulobacteraceae bacterium
TAGGCGCCGAAGCTGTAGCCGGCGACCCAGGTCTGCGAGGCGGCGGGATTGGTGGTCTGCAGCCAGTCCAGCGCGGTGGCCGCATCGGCCAGCTCGCCGATGCCGGCGTCGAACTCGCCCTGGCTGCGGCCGACCCCGCGCAGGTTGAAGCGCAGCACCGAAAAGCCGCGCTTCATGAACAGCAGGAAGAGCTGGGCCACGACGGGATGGTTCATGTTGCCGCCGGCGCGCGGGTGCGGGTGCATGATCAGCGCGATCGGCGCGCCCTCGCGCTTTCCGGGGGAATAGCGGCCTTCGATCCGACCGGCCGCACCCGTCAGAACCACTTCAGGCATGTCGTCTCCGGCTCGATTTGGGAAATTGCATAGTTGACTAAATTACTCGGTCTTCCTAGATCAGCCCCTTGGATATGGGGACGGCCGCCGGAAGGCGTCGGCTCTTAGCACAGGCGGCGTTTCAAACGCACGGATTCTAGACGCCGGTTTCAGACTCTGGGGCCTGGACGAGGATTAGGCGATGAAGCTCAGCACCAAGGGCCGCTATGCCGTGATGGCCATGACCGACCTGGCCGGCCACGCCGATCGGCGCGCCGTCTCGCTGGCCGAGATCGCCGAACGCCAGCAACTTTCCGTGGCTTATCTGGAACAGCTGTTCGCGCGCATGCGGCGGCGCGGGCTGGTGGTCTCGGCGCGCGGGCCCGGCGGCGGCTATCGCCTGGCCCGGCCGGCGGAAGAGACCACGATCGCCGAGGTAGTCACCGCCGTCGACGAGCCGCTGCGCGCCACCCGCTGCGGCGGCCACGATGGCGCGATCGGCTGCATGCGCGGCGGCGCCAAGTGCCTGACCCACGATCTCTGGGAAGAGACCGGCCGGCAGATCCAGGACTATCTGGCCAGCGTCTCGCTCGCCGACGTGTTGAGCGGCCGTCTACGCCGCGAACGGGCGGTGGCGGCATGACCCCCCTTCGCCAAGGCTTCGGAGGGCAGGCCCTCGTCTATCTGGATTACAACGCGACGGCGCCGATCCGGCCGGAGGCGGCGGAGGCCGTGGCGCGGGCGCTGAGCATTGGCGGCAATCCGTCTTCGGTGCATGGAGCGGGCCGCAAGGCGCGCGCCGCGGTCGAGCTGGCCCGCATCCAGGTGGCCGCCCTGGTCGGCGCGCCGGACGAGGCGGTGACCTTCACCAGCGGCGGCACCGAGGCCAATGCCCTGGCCATCGAAAGCGCCTTCGCCACCGGCGTCAGGCGGCCGCTGATCGGGCTGGCGGAACACGCCAGCGTCATGGAAAACACCCTGGCCGGCGGCCATGTGGTCGAGGGCTGGCCGGTGACCGCCGGCGGCGCCGCCGACCTCGACTGGCTGGCCGATCGGCTGAAGCGCTGGACCAAGGCCGACGGGCCGGTGTTCGCGGCGCTGTCGCTGGCCAATAATGAAACCGGGGTGATTCAGCCGGTGGCCGAGGCCGCCGGCCTGATCCACGAGGCCGGCGGGCGGCTGCATGTCGACGCCGTGCAGGCGGCGGGCAAGATCGCCGTCGACATGGGCGAACTCGACGCCGACACCCTGGCGCTCTCCGGCCACAAGCTGGGTGGGCCGCAAGGCGTCGGCGCCCTGGTCGCCGGACCGGGCGCGGTGATCGCGCGCCGGGTGCACGGCGGCGGCCAGGAACGCGGCCGGCGCGCCGGCACCGAGAACGTCGCCGGCATCGCCGGTTTCGGCGCCGCCGCCTCGGCGGCCGAGCGCGGGCTGGCGCAATTCGCCGCCCAGGCCGAATGGCGCGATGCGGCGCAGGCGCGCCTGATGCAGCACGCCAACATCACCGTCTTTGGCTCAGGCGCCAGGCGCCTGCCCAGCGTGCTCTGCTTCGCCACCCCCGGCTTCGACGCCGAGCGGCAGGTGATGGCGCTGGATCTGGACGGGGTCATGGTCTCGGCCGGCGCGGCCTGCTCGTCCGGCAAGGTCACGCCCAGCCACGTGTTGAGCGCCATGGGCTACGAGAAGCTGGCCGGCCAGGCGATCCGCGTCAGCGGCGGCTGGGCGACCACGGAAGACGACTGGCGGCGTTTCGCCGAGGTCTGGCTGGCGGTCTATGGCCGCATCTCCGCGCGCCACCGCGCGACGGTCGCTTAAAGGAACCGGGTCATGGCCGCCGTCAAACAAACCGTCGATCAGGTCGAGGCGCTCGAAGCCTACAAGCACGGCTTCATCACCACGCTGGACCAGGAGTTCGCGCCCAAGGGCCTGAGCGCCGACACCGTTCGCTTCATCTCGGCCAAGAAGGACGAGCCGGACTGGATGCTGCAATGGCGGCTGGAAGCCTTCGAGCGCTGGCTGGCGCTCGAAGAGCCGCGCTGGGCCAAGATCCACCACGCACCGATCGACTATCAGGACAGCTACTATTACGCCGCGCCGAAATCGAAGGCCGGGCCGATGTCGCTGGACGAGGTCGATCCGGAGGTGCTGGCCACCTACGCCAAGCTCGGCATCCCCTTGCGCGAACAGGAAGTGCTGGCCGGGGTGCAGGGCGCGCCGAAATACGCCGTCGACGCGGTGTTCGACAGTGTCTCCGTGGTGACCACCTTCAAGGCCGAACTGGCCAAGGTCGGGGTGATCTTCTGCTCGATGAGCGAGGCGATCCGCGAGCACGGCGAGCTGGTGCGGCAGTATCTGGGCTCGGTGGTGCCGGTCTCCGACAACTATTTCGCCTGCCTGAACAGCGCGGTCTTCTCCGACGGCAGCTTCGTCTATGTGCCGCCGGGCGTGCGCTGCCCGATGGAGCT
>DASYAQ010000355.1:0-5815 GCA_036501225.1 Caulobacteraceae bacterium
CGAGAACCTGACCGGCCTGGCGCGGCTGGTGCGTTCGGCGGTCGTGCCGGCGCTGGAGGACGTGGCCCTGTGGCACGAGCGCGACATCAGCCACTCCTCGGTCGAGCGCGGCATCGCCCCGGACACCACCGTGCACCTGGACTTCGCGCTGCGCCGCCTGGCCGGCGTGGTCGAGCGGCTGGTGGTTTATCCGGAGAACATGCGCCGCAACCTCGATCGGCTGGGCGGCCTGGTGAACTCCCAGCGCGTGCTCCTGGCCCTGACCCAGAAGGGTGTCGCGCGCGAGACGGCCTACGCCGCCGTGCAGCGCAACGCCATGAAGGTCTGGCGCGGCGAGGGGACCTTCTCGGAACTGTTGATGAGCGACCCGGACGTGCGCCCGCACCTCAGCGACGCCGAACTGAGCGAGCTGTTCGACCTCGCCTATCACTTCAAGAATCTGGACGCGCTATTTGCGCGGGCGTTCGGGGACAAGGCGCCGGCGGCGGTGGCGTAGCCGCGCTATTCGCCCGACTGCAGCTGGCTGCGCGCCACGGCGACCAGTTCGTGCAGCTTGCCGCGGACCTGGCCTTCGGTGACCTTCAGACCGGCGCCGACCAGGTCGCCGAGCACGCGGCGGACCACGTCCTCCTCGTCGGGCGCGGTGACTTCGGAGCGGACGATGGCGGCCGCATAGTCTTCCAGGTGCTTTTCTTCCAGGCCCATCAGTTCGCCGGCCCATAGGCCGAGCAGGCGGTTGCTGCGGGACTTGGCCTTGAATTCAAGCGCCTCGTCCTGAGCAAACTTTCGCTCGTAGCCCTGTTCGCGATCGTCGAAGGTGGTCATGCTCATGCCTAAAAGCCCCTACTCGCCCCGTGTCCATAGGTGACCGCGAGGCCGGGATCAATGCGAGGGCTCGTCCGGCGGCTCCATCAGCTTGTGGAAGTTATAATAGTTAACCACCCGATCGCCATCCTCATTGGTGGTCAAAACATCGGCCAACCGCCGATTCCAGGTGATTTCGTCCGGCAGATAGGAATGCCGGGCATAGATACGCTGGGCGAAAATCTCGTCGACGCCGCTGACGGCGACGACGATTTCGGCGCTGTCGGCCTGCATCGACTCCAAGGTGGCGCCGAACAGCGGGCTGGTCTCGTCGATCAGGTGCATCAGGGTCCAGGTGAGCGCGAACATCGGCTGGCGCGAGCGCACCAGCGCCAGCGGCTGGAAACGGCGCATGCTGTGACCCTCCAGCGTCCTGACCTCGCCGAACAGGTTGACCGTCGCCTCGGCTTCCAGGATCTGGTTGCCGCGCTGGTTGGCGGCGCGGAACATCAGGGCCGGCACCCCGTCGAACGGGGTGATCACCGCGACGCGGCTGAACATCACCCGCGCCGTCGGCCGCGACACGCGCGAAAAGATCAGGCCGGTGGCGATGGCGACCATGCCGAGGCCGGTGAAGGCTTCCGCCGTCATGACGATGTTGGTGTAGAGGCCTTTCGGCGTCATCACGCCATAGCCGATGGTCGAGATGGTCTCGACGCTGAAGAAGAAGTTGTCGACGAACGATCCCGGCCGGGTGTTGGCGACCCCGCCGGGGTCCAGCCAGTACAGGCTGGCGAAGAGCAGGTTCAGGCCCAGATAGGTGCTGATCAGGCAGACATAGAAGACCCACCAGGGGATGGTCAGCACCCAGTGGTAGAAGTCGCGCAGGCCGCCGCGCTCCACGCCGATGACGTGGACGTCCTTGCGCCGGGCGCTGACGTTGGAGAAGCGCGGCCGCAAAGCCGCCTCGGCTTCGGCCCGGACCTCGGCCCGGTGCTCCGCCCGGACCTCGGCCCTATGCGCCGCACTTTGCGTCTTGCGTGGTTTCGCCGCCATAGCCATCCCCCTCCGGCGGGGTATAAGGCCCGCCGGCATTTCTTTCAGGTCCGCGCCGCCCTACATTATCGAACGTCGAGTCGGACGGGCCCAGATGCGCCCGCCTCGCGGAGAAGACCTTGAACCCATGACCCGCCGAAAGAAGATCTACGAAGGCAAGGCCAAGATTCTCTACGAGGGCCCGGAGCCGGGTACGCTTATCCAATATTTCAAGGATGACGCCACCGCCTTCGATGGCAAGAAGAAGGCCTCGCTCGAGGGCAAGGGCGTCATCAACAACCGCATCAGCGAGTATATGATGACCCGGCTGGGCGCGATCGGCATCCAGACCCACTTCATACGACGCCTGAACCTGCGCGAACAACTCATTCGCGAAGTTGAGATTATCCCGCTCGAGGTTATCTGCCGCAACATCGCCGCCGGCTCGCTGTCGACCCGCTTCGGCCTGCCCGAGGGCCAAGTCCTGCCGCGCTCGATCATCGAGTTCTGCCTGAAGGACGACAAGCTGCACGACCCGATGGTGGCCGAGGAGCACATCACCGCGTTCAACTGGGCCTCGCCCCAGGAGATCGACGACATCATGGCCATGACGCTCAGGGTCAACGACTTCCTGTGCGGGGTGTTCTCGACCGTCGGCATCACCCTGGTCGACTTCAAGATCGAGTTCGGGCGCCTCTGGGAGAACGACTTCGCCCGCGTGGTGCTGGCCGACGAGATCAGCCCGGATAGCTGCCGGTTGTGGGATTCCACCACCAACGAGAAGCTGGACAAGGACCGCTTTCGCCGCGACCTGGGCAATGTCATCGAGAGCTACACCGAGGTGGCGCGGCGCCTGGGCATCATGAAAGAGATGCCGACGGTGATCCAGGGCGGCCGCCCCTCGAACGACGACGATCAACGCGCCTCCAACGACGACGACAAGGAATGAGAGCGACCGTCCACGTCTTCCTCAAGCCCGGCGTCCTGGACGTCCAGGGCAAGGCCATCGAGGGCGCGCTGCATGGGCTGGGCTTTCCCGGCGCGTCGGACGTGCGGGTCGGCAAGACCATCAGCTTCGACCTGGCCGGCGACGATCCGGCCAAGGTGGAGACCGAGGTCAAGTCGATGTGCGAGCGGCTTTTGGCCAATACCGTGATCGAAGGCTATCGGGTGGAGGTCGGGTGAAGGCCGCCGTCATCGTCTTTCCCGGCTCCAACTGCGACCGCGATTGCAAGACCGCGATCGAGCGGACGACCGGGGCGGAGGTGACGATGGTCTGGCATGGCGATACGCGCCTGCCGGACGGACTGGACCTGATCGTGCTGCCCGGCGGATTTTCCTACGGTGACTATCTTCGCTGCGGGGCCATGGCCGCCCAGTCGCCGGTGATGCGGGCGGTCAAGGCCGAGGCCGGGCGCGGCACGGGCGTTCTGGGCGTCTGCAACGGCTTCCAGATCCTCTGCGAGGCCGGCCTGTTGCCGGGCGCCCTCTTGCGCAACGCCGGGCTGAAATATGTCTGCACGGCCGTGGACCTCCTTGTGGTCAACAGCCAGACCCGCTTCACCGCCGCCTATCGCGACCGGCGCGACGTGACGATGACCGTCGGCAATGGCGAGGGTAACTACTTCGCCGACGAGAAGACGCTCGACCGGCTGGAAGGCGAGGGCCAGGTGGTCTTCCGCTATCGCCACAATCCGAACGGCTCGGCCCGCGACATCGCCGGCATCGTCAACGCGCGCGGCAACGTGCTGGGCATGATGCCCCACCCCGACCGCGCCTTCGAGGCCGAACTCGGCTCGTCCGACGGCGCGCTGCTGTTCCAGAGCGTCCTGGCCAGCGCCTGAACGTCAGCTTTGCAGGTCGCGCTCTCCAATCGCCGCGAAATTACTGATTTTCACGTCCCCGTCGGGAAAGCGGGCGACGATGTCGAGCTCGCCGCCCATGGCTTCGACAAAGCGACGCAGATTGCCGACGTACATGTCGGCGCGTTTCTCCATTTTGGCGATCGCCGCCTGGCCGACGTGCAAGGTTTCCCCCAAGGTCTCCTGGGTAAGCTCACGAGCCTGACGCAGCTCACCCAAAGTCATTTCCGCGCGTAGCGCGGCGGTCTTCGCCGCGACGTTCGCGCGCTGGGAGGGCTTCATTCGCCCGCGCAGGTCATGAAACGCGTTCCGACCGGTCATGGGAGCAGTCCTTCTTTCTTCAACGCATCGATATGGTCGTCATAGAGGCGGTCGGCGATGGGAATGAACGTCTCGTAGAAACGGCCGTCGCCGGTCTTGTCGCCGCCGATCAACAAGATCGCCATGCGACGAGGATCAAACGCGTAAAAGACGCGGATAGGCCTTCCTCCACTCTGCACGCGCAGCTCGCGCATGTGCTCATGCCGCGAGCCGTTGATCGCCGATGAATGTGGAAATCCGAGCCGGACATCGCGCTCTTCGAGAAGAGTTACATAGGCGACGACATCCTCCTGTTCATCGTCGTCCAGGGTCTTCCACCAATCGCCGAACTCGTCGGTGTACTCGACCGAGCATGCCATCTATGGAATATTCCGTCGACGGCATAACATGTCAAGGCTTGCTCCCGTCCAAATGAGCCGCCTTCCAGTCCATCGCCTTGCGCACCCGGTGCTCGACGCTGGGGTGGTTGTAGAAGATGAATTCCTCGAGGTCGGAGGGCGATGAGGCGCGATAGGCGATGGTCTTGACCAGCGCCTTGGCCAGGCCGTCCGGTTCGTTGGCGTGCTCCAGCGAGAAGGAGTCGGCGGCCGCCTCCTGCATCCGCGTCTGGGTGTTGAGGATCGGCGTCGCCACGAGGCTCAAGCTGGCGAAGATCAGATAGACGATGGGCAGGCCGGCCGGGTCGGTCAGGCCGGCGACCCCGTCGGCGCCAAGCCAGCCGCGCACCAGCGGAAAGAACCAGAGCACGCCCAGCGCCGCCAGCGCCGCCATCACCGCCTGGAACAGCGTCCCCCAGAGCACGTGGTGCAGCACATAGTGGCCCATCTCATGGCCGACGACGCCGCGCACCTCGGCCAGGTCCGCGCCCTGGGCGAACATGGTGTCGCTGAGCGCCACCCGCGCGGTGCCGAACAGGCCCGCCACATTGGCGGTGTAGCGGTTCGACTGTTTCGAGCCGTTGTAGACATAGATCCTGTCGGTCGGCACGCCATAGGCCTCGCCCATGGAGGCCACCAGGTCGCGGACCGGGCCTGGCGGCGCCGGGGTGTAGTGGTTGACCAGCGGCTCGATCATCGCCGGCCCGGCCCAGGCGCCGAACAGGATGAAGGCCCCGACGACGAGGCCGGTCCACAGCGGCCAGGTCCGGGGCGCGCGCCGCACCAGGGCGTAGAGCGCCACGAAGAACAGCCCGACCACCGGCAGCTGGACCAGAAAAACGATGGCGTTGTCGGCGAGCCAGCCGGTCCAGGGCTGGCTGGTCAGGCCATACTGGCCCTCGCGCCACCAGCCGGCATAGCTGTCCCAGGGCAACTCCAGCACCCAGTCCAGCCCGATGAAGATGACGCTGACGACGAAGGAGACCAGGAGCGGCCTCGGCTTGCCGCGTTCGATAGTCGACCGGGCGCGTTCCAGCACGCGCGACCTGGCGACCAGGATGCAGACCGCCACCGTCACCAGCCAGCCCCAGAGCAAGAGCCAATGGCCGCCTTGAGTATAGGCGGTGGCCTTGGCGTGGGCGGCGGGAGACAGGGTCGCCATATAGGCCGCGGTGGCCGCGGCCGGATCGAAAGTCGCCATGGGTTCGCTCTCCGTGGGGCGCGGACTTAAGCGACGGCTCGATCGATCGCGCAAGCACCGCGCGCGCCTATCGCCTCGCCCGGCGTTCCCCGCTAGAAGCCGCCCATGACCGACGATTCCGCCCCGTCGATGGCCGAGCTGGCCCGCGAATACGGCCTGAAGGCCGACGAATACGACCTGATCGTCAAGCGCCTGAACCGCGAGCCGAATGCGCT
>DASYAQ010000356.1:0-4115 GCA_036501225.1 Caulobacteraceae bacterium
GACGTCGCCGAACAGGCCGCGGACGATCTCGACCCCGGCGGCGTCTTCGAGCAGGGCGCGGGCGGCCGCCTCGGCCGCGTCGCCGCGCACCATCAGCCGCACCCGCTCCTTGCCCGACCCGGCGAGGGCGCGGGCCAGGGCTGCGGTCTCGGCCTGGGCGGCGACGAGATTGTCCTCCCACAGCTCCGCGTGGCTCGGAAAGCCCAGCCACATCGCCCGATGCGGCGACCACTCTGCGGGAACGGGCGCGATCATGATGACGCCTAATAGACCAAGCCGCCGGCATGAAAAGGGCCTGTTCGAGGGGCGGCGGTACTCCTTCGAGGCCGAACGATCGCGCCCTCTGACCCTTCTGCCCTCGCGGGAGAAGGTGCGCATGGTCGCGACAGCGTTCTGGCCGTCGTAATCCTAGCGCAGCGCCAGCGGACCCCAGAGGCGCTTCAGCACGCCGTCCTTGCCGCAGCCGGTGCGGTAGGCGGCGTAGGCGAAGACGTTTTTGTCGGAATAGTGCTGGTGATAGTCCTCGGCCGGCCAGAAGACGACGGCGTCGCGGATCGGGGTGACGATCCTGCCCTTCAGCGGCCCGCGCTCGAGCGCCGCCTTGGACGCCTCGGCGACGCGGCGCTGGTCGGGAGAATCGACGAAGACGGCGCTGTGATAGGACGCGCCCCGGTCGCAGAAGGCGCCGCCGGCGTCGGTCGGATCGATCACGTGCCAATAGCGCTGCACCAGGGCGGCATAGCTGATCCTGGCCGGATCGAAGGTGATCTTGATCGATTCCAGATGGCCGGTGGTCTCGCTGGAGACGTCCTCGTAGGTGGGATGCGCCACGTGGCCGCCGGTGTAGCCGACCTCGGTCGAGACCACGCCCGGTATGTGCTCCATGTCGTGCTGCATGGACCAGAAGCAGCCGCCGGCGAAGATGGCGGTCTGCGCGGGCGCCGCGATGGCGGGCGCGGCGAAGGCGAGCGCGAAGGCGGCGGCGAGGGCGATGAGGCGTTTCATCCGACAATAGTGGGCGGCGCCGCCGGCCGGTTCAAGGCGAAGGCTTGCATCCCGCCGCCGCCCGGCCTTTAAGGCCCGCCATGGTTCAAGGACTTCATCCCCTGGCGCGCGAGGCGAAGTCCTGGCCGTTCGAGCAGGCCCGCCTGCTCATCGCCCGGATTCTGCGCCTGCGTCTGACCGAGGCCGAGCGCGACCTGGCGGCGACCCTGATCGAGGCCGGCAAGGCCGACGAGGCGGCCGTGACCTTCGCGGCCTTGCGCAAGCCCGTGGTGTTCGAATGCGGCTATGGCCCGTCCGGTCCGCCGCACCTGGGCACCTTCAGCGAGGTGGCGCGCCCGGCCATGGTGCGCCAGGCCTTTCGGGCGCTCACCGACGACGCCATCCCGACCCGGCTGATCTGCGTCTCCGACGACATGGACGGCCTGCGCCGCATCGCGCCCAACCTACCCAACCAGGCGATGCTGCACGAAGACCTCGGCAAGCCGCTGACGGTCGTGCGCGACCCGTTCGGCGAGTACGAGAGCTTCGGCGCCCACAACAACGCCCGCCTGCGCGCCTTCCTCGACGAGGCGGGCTTCGACTACGACTTCGTCTCGGCCACCGAGTCCTATCGCTCCGGCCGCTACGATCCGACGCTGCTGACCGCGCTGGCCCGCTTCGACGATATCCAGGCGATCATGCTGCCGACGCTCGGGCCCGAGCGGCGGGCGACCTATTCGCCCTTCCTGCCGATCAGCCCGGTCACCGGCCGGGTGCTCGAAGTGCCGATGCTCGAGACACATCCCGAGCGCGGCACGGTCGTCTTCGCCGACGAGGATGGCGGCTTGGTTGAGCTTCCGGTCACCGGCGGGGCGGTGAAGATGCAATGGCGACCCGATTGGGCGTTGCGCTGGACGGCGTTGGAGGTCGATTTCGAGATGTCCGGCAAGGACCTGATCGACTCGGTCAAGGTCTCCAACAGGATCTGCCGCGTGCTCGGCGGCGAGCCGCCGGACGGGTTCAATTTCGAGCACTTCCTCGACGCCAACGGCCAGCGCATCTCGAAGTCCAAGGGCAACGGCCTGACCATGGACGACTGGCTGCGCTACGGCACGCCCGAGAGCCTGGCCTATTACATGTTCCAGTCGCCGCGCTCGGCCAAGCGGCTCTATTTCGACGTCATCCCGCGCGCGACGGACGAATATCTGCAGCAGCTCGACGCCTATAACCGGCGGGAGAATTCATCCAATCCGCTCGACAATCCGGCCTGGTTCGTCCACCGCGGCCGGCCGCCCGAGCATGGCTCGCCGGTGTCGTTCAGCCTGTTGCTCAACCTGGTCTCGGCGGCCAACGCCTCGGACAAGGCCATCCTCTGGGGATTCCTGAGCCGCCATTTGCCGGGCGCCTCGCCGGTGACCGAGCCCCTGCTCGACCGATTGTGCGGTTACGCCATCCACTATTACGAGGACTTCGTTCGCCCGGCGAAGACGTTTCGGCCGCCCACCGAGCGCGAGCGGGCGGCGTTCGGCGACCTGCTGACACGGTTGAAGGCGCTGCCGCCCGACTGCGAGTCAGGCGAGCTCATCCAGAACGAGGTCTATGCGGCCGGCAAGGCGGCGCGCTACGAGCCGCTGCGCGACTGGTTTTCCGCCCTCTACGAGGTGCTGCTGGGCCAGAGTCAGGGGCCCCGCTTCGGCTCCTTCGCCGCCATCTTCGGGCTGGACCGCACCATCGGTCTGATCGAGCGGGCGCTGGCCGGCGACGACCTGGCCGCCGGCTAACTGAGCGATGATCAGTCAAGCTTGACGTTAACGTAAGGGTGACCTAGCAATGATCGGGCAACGGAGGCGAAACCATGCCCGATCTGAGACGCCCAGAGCGCACCTACACCATCCGCCAGTTGTGCATCGAATTCAAAGTGACGCCGCGGGCGTTGCGATTCTATGAGGACAAGGGGCTGCTCTCGCCGGCGCGCGAGGGGTTGAACCGGGTCTATAATTATCGCGACCGCGCCCGCCTGACCCTGATCCTGCGCGGCAAGCGGGTGGGTCTCAGCCTGGCCGACATCCGCGAGATCCTCGAACTCTATTCGCCGGACGACGGCGGCGCGGCGCAGGCCGCCAAGTCGCTGCGCAAGTTCCGCGACCAGATCGTGGCGCTCGAGGCCAAGCGCGAGGACATCGACCACGCGCTGGAAAGCCTGCGCGAGGGCTGCGCGGGCATGGAAGCGCGGCTGGCCAAGACCCGGCCGGATCTCCTGCCCGCCGAGGCGGAAGCCGCTCAGGCCGCAGGCGCGCGACTGGACGCGGTGCACGAATTCGCCAAATAGTCAGAGCGGGCCCGCGGAAAAGTGCGAAGCGGTTTTCCGCTCGCAACCCGCTCCAACTCTTAGTGATCGATCACGTTTGTGATTTTGGATTGCTTCAATCCAAAATCATCGTGATCTAGGGCTTGTGATTTCAAGCCACACGGTTGACCGCCATGAGCTACCGCGCCCCGGTTCGCGACCAGATGTTCGTGCTCAGGGAGGTGCTGGACCTCGACCGCTATAGCAACCTGCCGGGTTTCGCCGACGCCTCGCTCGACACGGTCGAGCAGATCCTCACCGAGTCGGCGCGCTTCTGTGAAGAGGTGCTGGCCCCGCTCAACCGTGTGGGCGACACCGAGGGCTGCCACTGGGCGAACGACTTCAGCGTCACCACGCCCAAGGGCTTCAAGGACGCCTATGCGACCATGGTCGAAGCGGGCTGGCCGGCGCTGGGCTCGGCGACCGAGTTCGGCGGCCAGGGCCTGCCCCGGGTGGTCAACCTGGCCTGGTCCGAGATGTCCTCGGCCGCCAACATGGCCTTTTCCATGTATCCGGGCCTGACCCACGGGGCCTATTCCGCCATCGTCGAAGGCGGCTCGCCCGAGCAGAAGGCCACCTACCTGCCCAAGCTGGCCTCGGGCCAGTGGGGCGGGACCATGAACCTCACCGAGCCCCAGTGCGGCACCGATCTCGGCCTGCTGCGCAGCAAGGCCACACCGCAAGCCGACGGTTCCTACCGCATCACCGGCGAGAAGATCTGGATCTCCGGCGGCGAGCACGACCTGGCGGAAAACATCGTGCATCTGGTGCTGGCCCGCATCGA
>DASYAQ010000357.1:0-2065 GCA_036501225.1 Caulobacteraceae bacterium
CCGCCACCGACTGGAAGATCAGGTCCAGCGGCGCCGCGGCCTCGATCGCCGCCAGGGCATTGGTGATGTGGGTCAGCACGCAGCTCTGGGTCGGAATGGCGTGGGCCAGGCGCAACTCGTCGACCAGCCGCAGCAGCTGGACCGTCGACTCGACATTGTCAGAGGCCGGGTTGATCCCGATCACCGCGTCGCCGCAGCCATAGAGCAGGCCGTCCAGGATCGAGGCCGCGATCCCGGCCGGGGAATCGGTCGGGTGGTTGGGCTGCAGCCGCACCGAGAGGCGCCCCTCCAGCCCGATGGTGTTGCGAAACCCGGTGACCACCCGGCACTTGCGCGCCACCGCGACCAGGTCCTGGTTGCGCATCAGCTTGCAGACCGCCGCCGCCATTTCCGGCGTCACGCCGGGCGCCAGCGCGGCCAGCGCGCCGGCGTCGGCCGCCTCGCCCAGCAGCCAGTCGCGCCAGGCGCCGACGGTCATGTGGGCGATGGGCGCGAAGGCCGCCGTGTCATGCCGGTCGACGATCAGCCGGCTGACCTCGTCGGCCTCGTACGGGATGACCAGATCGCTCAGGAAGGTCGTCAGCGGCAGGTCCGCCAGCACATAGCGCGCCGCCACCCGCTCCGCCGCCGATCCCGCCGCCACGCCCGCCAGCCGGTCGCCCGACCGATCCGGACTGGCGGCCGCCATCACCGCCTTCAGATCGGCGAAGGCATAGCGCGTGCGGTTGAGTGTGGTGGCGAACAGCTCGCGGCCTCGGCGGCTAGGATCTCACGCGTCCATCCCTAGAGATACAGCCGCCGCGCGTCACGTGGAGGGTTTCAGTGCGCCGCCATCCAGGCGACCGCGACGTCCAGGGCGGCGGCGAGAACCTCTGGGTCCTTGCGGCCCGTTCTGGCGGGCACGTGGAAGCTGTGGTCGGCGTCCGGGATGAGGTCCAGCGTCACGCGGTCGCCGAGGCTGGCGACCGTCTGCTGAAGCAGGGCGAGGTCGGCGAGCGCGTCGTTGGCGCCTTGCAGGAACAGCATCGGGATGGCGACGTCGGCCAGGTGGGCGGCGCGTTCGACCGAGGGTTTGCCGGCCGGATGCAGCGGGAAGGCGAAGAAGACCAGGCCGCGCACGCCGTCGAGCGGCGCTTCCGCCTGGGCCCGCGAGGTCATGCGGCCGCCGAACGAGCGGCCGCCGGCGAACAGCGGCAGGGAAGGGGCGCGCGCTCGCGCCGTGGCGACGGCCCGCCGCACCGTGGCCTGGGCGACGGCCGGCGGATCGACCCTTTTGCCGCCGCGCTGCATGTACGGAAACTGATAGCGCAAGGTCGCGACGCCGCGCTCGGCGAGGCCGTCGGCGATGGCGGCCATGGACCTGTGGGTCATCCCCGCGCCGGCGCCATGGGCCAGCACCAGGCCGGCGCGCGGTCCGGATGGCGCTTGCCAGAGACCGGAAACGCTCTCGCCGCCTTCGAGCGGGATGGTGATGGGCTCTGCGTCCATGGCTGGACAATTCTCCATATCCAAAAGGCCGCCGACAAGGGCATGTTAGCGCCCGACCTCACCGCAGATCAGGGCGCACATGCCGCAGGGCATCGATACCTACCGGGCCAAGCGACGCTTCGCCAGGACGCCGGAACCGCAAGGCGGGGCCACCGCGTCGGACGAGCTGATCTTCGTGGTCCAGAAGCACCATGCCCGGCGGATGCACTACGATCTGCGCCTGCAGATCGGCGACACGCTGAAGAGCTGGGCGGTGCCGGAAGGGCCGTGCCTGGATCCGAAGGTGCGGCGCTTCGCCAAGCTGGTCGAGGATCACCCGATGGACTACGCGGCCTTCGAGGGCCGCATCCCCGACGGCGAGTATGGCGCGGGCACGGTGATCGTCTGGGACCGGGGAACCTGGGTGACCCTGGCCGATCCGGCGGCGGCGTTCGAGGCCGGCGAGATCAAGTTCCGCCTTTCCGGCGAGAAGCTGGCCGGCGGCTGGATGCTGAAGCGGCTGCCGGACGACCCGACCAACTGGCTCTTGATCAAGGAGCGCGACCCGGCCGTACGTCCGATCGCCGAGTACGACGTG
>DASYAQ010000358.1:0-5478 GCA_036501225.1 Caulobacteraceae bacterium
CCTGTTGAGCGACAGCGAGCGCGACGCCCTGGCCGATCTGCTGGGGCGGCTGACCGGCGCCTACGACGCCCTGTTCGCCGCCGCCTGCCCCTATTCGATGGGCTTTCACCAGCGGCCGTCGAAGGCCGCCGACGACGCGCACTTCGTCATGCATGCGCACTTCTATCCACCGCTGCTGCGCTCGGCGACGATCCGCAAATTCATGGTCGGGTTCGAGATCCTGGCCATGCCGCAGCGCGACCTGACGCCCGAGGACGCGGCGGCGCGCCTGAGGGCGGTGGTCGAGGGGAGGGACGGGTGAGCGGCTTTCTGAGACTGGACGGCGGCGGCGACACCCTGCTGCTGCAGGCGCGGGCCGGCCCGCCGCGCCTGGCCTATTGGGGGGAGCGGCTGCCGGCGACGCTGGACGAGGCGGCGCTGGCCGTCCTGGCCGAGCGCAGCCTGCCGCACGGCATGCTGGACGGCGGCGAAGTGCTCGACCTGTTTCCCGAAGCCGGCCGTGGCTTCACCGGCCATCCGGCGCTCGAGTGCCATCGCGACGACGGCGGCTTCGTCACTCAGCTCGCCATGGCCGAGGCGACGCATGGCCCCGATGGCGTGACGATCCGGCTGGCCGACCCAGCGGCCGGCGTCGAGGTTGTGCTGGGTGTCGAGATGGACGCCGAGACCGGCGTGGCCGCCTTTTCCAGCCGGATCGCAAACCTGGGCGCGACGCCGCTGCATCTCGACTGGGTCGCCGCCGCGGCCCTGCCGGCGTTGTACGACGAGGCCCTGGTTTTCGACGGGCGCTGGTCGCGCGAGTTCCATACGGTGCGCCAGCGCATCGCCACCGGCCTGGTGGTCAAGGACAACCGCACCGGCCGCACCTCGCATCATGCGCCGCCCTTCATGGTGGTCGGCGAACCGGACTTCGGCGAACGCCACGGCGAGACGCTCGGCGTCCATTTCGCCTGGAGCGGCGACCATCGCCTGCTGGTCGAGCGGCTGCGCGACGGCCGGCTGCAGGTCCAGGCGGGCGAGCTGTTCTGGCCGGGCGAAATGACCCTGGCCGCCGCCGAGACCTATGTGACCCCCAGGCTCTACGTCGCGCGATCCTCTGGCGGCCTGAACGGCCTTTCGGCGCGCTTCCATCCCTTCGTCCGGCGCCGAATCCTCGGCGAGCGGCTGACGGCCAAGCCGCGGCCGGTCAATTTCAACACCTGGGAGGCGGTCTATTTCCGCCACGATATGGACGAGCTGAAGGCGCTGGCCGACGCCGCGGCGGCGGTCGGGGCAGAGCGCTACGTGCTGGACGACGGCTGGTTCAAGGGCCGGCCCAACGACACCAGGGGCCTCGGTGACTGGACCGCCGACCCGGTCAAATATCCGCACGGGCTTGGCCCCCTGGTCGATCATGTGCGCGGCCTCGGCCTCGAGTTCGGCCTCTGGGTCGAACCGGAAATGGCCAATGCCGATTCCGACCTGCTGCGCGCCCATCCCGACTGGATCCTCGGCGTCGCCGGCCGCGAGCAGCCCCTCGGCCGCGGCCAGTATGTGCTGGACCTGACCCGGCCCGAGGTGTCCGACCACCTGTTCGAGCGCATCGACGCGCTGCTGAGCGCCCACGCCATCGGCTACCTCAAATGGGACATGAACCGCGACCTGACCCATCCGGCCAGCGCCGGCCGGCCGGCCAGCCATAACCAGACGCGGGCGGTCTATGCCCTGATCGATCGAATCCGCGCCGCCCATCCCGGCGTCGAGATCGAGTCCTGCGCTTCCGGCGGCGGCCGCGCCGACTACGAGATCCTGCGCCGCACCGACCGCATCTGGACCTCCGACTGCAACGATCCGATCGAGCGCCAGCAGATCCAGCGCGGCTTTTCGATCTTCTTCCCGCCGGAGGTGATGGGCGCCCACGTCGCGGCGGCGGTGAACCACACCACCGGCCGCCACACCAGCCTGGACCTGCGGGCGCTCACCGCCCTCATCGGCCATTTCGGCATCGAGGCCGATGTGCGCGCCTTTTCGGACGCGGAACGCGCCGCGCTCAAGGCCTGGATCGACGTCTACAAGACCCACCGGGAGCTGATTCATCACGGCCAGATCGTGCGCCAGACCTATGCCGATCCGGCCGCGGTCGCGACCATGGTGGTCGATGAGGCCGGCGCCCTGGCCAGCTTCGCCCGGCTGGACACCGCGACCTATGCCTCGCCCGACCCCTTGCGCCTGGTCGGCCTCGATCCGGCCGGCCTCTATCGCGTGCGCCTGCTCAACCCGCCGCGCCCGCCCGGCCAGGGCATGAAGGTCGCGCCGGCCCTGACCTCGGGCGGCGTCGTCGAGGCGAGCGGCCGGATGATCGAGACCATGGGCCTGCCGCTGCCGATCCTGCGCGCCGGCGCCATCGCCGTCTTTCATCTGGAGCGCATCGGCAAGGTTCGGCTAGAGCCCCGATGAGACCGCTTTTGCTGTTGCTCGCCGCCTCGTGCGGCCTGGCCTGCATCGAGCCGGCGTTCGCCGCCGATGGCGCTCCGCCCGCGCCGCGTCCGGCCGGCGCCACACCCGCGCCGGCGTCGCTGTCGGCGGGGCAGCTGAAGAAACTCGACAACCTGCTCGCCGACGATGGCGTCGATCAGCTCGTGCCGCCGGTCATTCTGGCGCGGCTCGGCCTGTCGCAGCGGGTGATCAAGCAGCTGGGCGTCGTCGATAAGACAACCAGCGACCTGCATGCCTATGCCCGGCTTCGCGACGGCGGGGTGCTGTTCACCTTCGTCGACTATGCCAAGACCCGGCTGGCCTATACCTACCGCCTGGACCCGAGCTTCAAGGTCATCGCCTCGGTGGCCATGGCCAAGGCCGGCGGCGCCGATATCGCCGACCCCGAGACCGGCGCCAAGGCCGAACTTGCCTATTGGGCGCAGGTCGCCGACCAGCTCTAGGTGTCGCATCGATCAGCTTGGTCAGGCGCCGCTTCGATCCTGCTTCATCCGTCCGGACGCGCTGTCAATTGACCGCTTGGGGGCTGCTTGCGCCCGGACAAAAACGCGTGCCGACCGCGCGCGGCCAAGCTAAACCGCGATCCGGCCGAACGGCCCCGCAGCATCGTACGGAGTCGATATGGCCGTTAAGGGCCCCTTCCTTCAGCGCCTTATTCGCCGGGTCTATTACAAGTATTACGCGCGCAATCTGCTGTTCGAGTTGCAGGTCCGCGCCCGGGCCGACTCCGCCGACTATGTCGAGGCCCATATGCCGGAGGCGGTGGTTTTCGAGAACGCCGACGACTTCCGCCTGCACTGCCTGGCCCGGGCGCCGGTCGATGCGGTTCTGGAGTTTGGCGTCGCCTCGGGCCGCTCAATAGCCTTGCTCGCCAACGCTTCCGGTGGGCGCATCGTTCACGGCTTCGATTCTTTCGAGGGCCTGCCCGAGGACTGGGCCGGCCATGTGGAACGGCGGGGTGCTTTCAGCCAGAAGGGCGTGCTGCCCACGGTCCCCGCCAATGTCCGGCTGCACAAGGGCTGGTTCAAGGACACCATCGGCGTCTGGCGGGACGAAAACCCGGACAAGATCGGCTTCATGCACGTCGATTGCGACATCTACTCGTCGACCCATGACGTGCTGTGGTCGCTGCGCGACCGGCTGCAGGTCGGGACCGTCATCGTGTTCGACGAGTATTTCAACTATCCGAACTGGCGCCAGCACGAGGCCCGCGCCCTGAAGGAGTTCGTCGCCGAGTTCGGCATCACCTATCGCTACATCGGCTTCACCGCCATGGACGGCAGCGTCGGGATCGAAATCCTGACCCTGTGAGCCCGGCCCTCTTCGGACATAGTGCGCGCCGACCGCCGGTCGCCAAGCCAAACCCCGATACGGCCGAATGGCCGTTCACCGGCGGCCACACGCTTGACCTGGAAAAGGCCAAACCGAGGCCGGTGCGGAGTAGCCGGCTTCAGCGCGCCGGCAGCGAAAGCACGAACACCGCGCCGTGGGGCGGCCGGTCGGTCGCGGTCAGCTGGCCGTGGTGGGCCAGCGCGATCTGCCGCGCGATGCTGAGGCCGATGCCGGAGCCGCCGGTCTTGGTGGTGAAGAAGGGGACGAAGAGTTGGGTGCGGGCGGTTTCGGTAAGCCCCGCCCCGTTGTCGGCGATGCTGATCAGCACCTGATCGTCGGCCTTTCGGCAGACCAGTTCGACGCGGGCGTCGGGCATCCCGGCGCAGGCGTCGGCGGCGTTGCGGACCAGGTTGATCACCGCCTGGTCGAGAAGGTCGGGATCGCCGGCGACGGCCAGCTCTTCCGGCTCGATACGCACGTCGAGCTTGACGCCCTGGGCCGTCAGGTCCGCCGCCAACAGCGCCTCGACGCCCGCCGCCAAGCGCCTCAACGGGAAGACCCGCGGCCGGGGCTGCGGCGCCTCGGTCGCCGTGCGATAGCGCTCGACGAAGGTCATCAGGCCCTGGCTGCGGCGGGCGATGACCTCGATCGCCTCCGCCGCTTGCGCGGGCGCCTCATCGTCGCCCAATCGCGCCTTCAGGCTCTCGGCCAGCGAGGCGATGGGGGTCAGCGAGTTCATGATTTCGTGGGTCAGCACCCGCGCCAGGTCCTGCCAGGCTTTCAGTTCGACAACGTCCAGCTCCACCGCCACGTCCTGCAAGGCGATCAGCCGCTCTGCGGGCGCGCCATGGGCGCCGAAGCGCACGGCGGTCGCCAGCATCTGCCGGCCATCGGCCAGGGCGACGATCTCGCGCCCGCCGGGCCTGAGCGCCAGCAGCCGCGCCGCCGCGGGCGCGCCGATGGCGGCGACCTCCGCCAGCCGGGCGGCCGGCCGGGCCATCAGCCGGACGGCGGCGCGGTTGGCCGGGATGGCCACGCCATCGGCCTCGACCGCCAGCAGCGCGGCGGCGACGCTGTCCAGCAGCGCCTGCAGGTAGTCGATCCTGGCCGCCCGTTCGGCGCGGGTGGTCCTGAGCGCGCCGGCGGCGCGCCGCATGGCGGCTTCGGCGGCCTCGAACCCGGCGGGCGTCGGCCCCCATTCATCGAAACTCTCCACCGCCGACTGGTCGATGAAGAGGGCGAGCGCCCGGTCGGCCACGCCGGCGCGGCGCGCCAGGCTGAGCACGGCCAGCAGCGTCGCGCCGGCGGCCAGCACGGCATTGGCGTAGAGGCCGTGCAGGGCCGCTTCGACCGCCAGAAAAGCCAGGCCGGCGATCAGCAGCGCATGCAGCCAGACAGCGAAGGCGAACCGCCCCGCAGCGGGGAGGGCGGGCGCCCTAGAGGCCATGCCGGGCCATGCGCCGATAGAGGGCCGGGCGGGTCAGGCCGAGTGCCGTCGCGGCCTGCGAGACATTGCCCTTGTGGCGTTGTAGCGCCTGCTCGATGGCCCGCCGCTCCAGCCCGTCGAGGTTGAGGTCGCCGCCGCGCCGCGCCCGCGTCGCCGCCACCGCGGCGCTCATCGCCGCGGCTAACGCCTCGTTGCGCCAGGGCTTGAGCACGAAGTCCATCGCG
>DASYAQ010000359.1:0-2391 GCA_036501225.1 Caulobacteraceae bacterium
CGCGCCTGGCGCGGCGCGGAGATCCCGGCCGGCGGCGGCACGGGCAACGCCCGCTCCATCGCCCAGATCCACGTGATCCTGGCCAATGGCGGCATGGCCCAGGGCAAGCGCTTCATGTCCGAAGCCGGCTGCCGCAAGGCGCTGGAGCTGCAGATCGAAGGGACGGATCTGATCCTCGGCGGCCCGGCCAGGTTCGGCATGGGTTTCGGCCTGCCGAGCGCGGCGGTGCCGCTGCCCAACCCCAACACCATCTTCTGGGGCGGTTATGGCGGTTCGCTGGTGATCATCGACATGGATGCCCGCACCACCATCGCCTATGCGATGAACAAGATGGGGGCGACCACCACCGGCGACACCCGCGCCTTGGGCATGGCGATGGCGATCTGGCAGGGTCTGGCGAACTGAGTTTCAGCCCGCCAGACCTTTACCGTGCCTGACGCGATCAGCCGTTATCGGCGAACCAGTGCAGGCGCTGGCCGAGATTATCCAGCCGGCCTTGCAGGTAGTCGCGATCCTCGGGCCGCAGATGGCCGCCGCTCTGATAGCGCAGGCGCGAATCTTCCGAGCGGATGAAGTTCAGTTCGCGGTTGGCGTCGGCGGATTCCCGGGGCGAAATCCGGCCGTCGCTGTAGGAACGGTTGATGCGGTCCTGCATGAAGTCGATCCGCTGATGCACGCCGGTCGGGGCGCCGTTCCAGAAACCGCTGGGTCCGGCATAGCCGGGCGGCGGCGGCGCATAGCCCGGGGGCGGCGCATAGTAATAGCCTGACGGGCAGGGATGGTTGTTCGACCCGGCGATGGCGTTGCCGGCCACCGCGCCGGTCACGCCGCCGATCACCGCGCCGGCGCCACCGTTGCGGCGTCCGCCAATGGCGCCGCCGATCAGGGCGCCGCCGATCGCGCCGACGACGGTCCCGGCCGCGCGGTTGTCGCGGTTCTGTTGGACGCAGTAGGGATCGTAAGGCTGAGCCAGGGCCGTGGCGGGAAGTGCGACCGCCATCAAGAACCCGGCGACGAGATGTTTATTACGCATGAGAGCCGTCCTTATCCGCCGCAGCCAAGCCTGCGACACGCCGATTGTTTCATAAACGCAATGAAACAGCTCAGGTTCAATTGCCGGGTCACGCATGTACCGACGATGAACGCCGCGAAACGCCATCCGACGACCGCAAGCGCCCCTGCCCTTGCGACAGGCTTGCCAGCCTCGCGGGCAGGCGCTCATGATCGCGGGATTAAGAAAACCACGCGGGAGGACGGCATGGCCAAGGCGCAGTCGGGCGCGGTCGCCATCGAATA
The DNA here is from genome assembly GCA_036501225.1 of Caulobacteraceae bacterium. Lineage (GTDB taxonomy): Bacteria > Pseudomonadota > Alphaproteobacteria > Caulobacterales > Caulobacteraceae > Poindextera. The sequence goes on from DASYAQ010000359.1 coordinate 1,297, forward strand.
CGAGACGTTCGGCGAGCATGCCAACGAGGCGGTGCTGCTGATCAACGGCCTTGGCTCGCAGATGACGCGCTGGCCGGAGGCCTTCTGCGCGCTCCTGGTCGACAAGGGCCTCTTTCCCATCCGCTTCGACAACCGCGATGTCGGGCTGTCCACCTGGCTGAGCGATGGCGACAAATACACCGCCGCCGACATGGCCGCCGACGCCGCCGCGGTGCTGGACGCCGTCGGCAAGGCCAAGGCGCACATCGTCGGGGTCTCCATGGGCGGGATGATCGCCCAGGAGTTCGTCGCCGCCTATCCGGAGCGGAGCCTGTCGTTGACCTCGATCATGTCGCATTCGGGCAATCCGGAGCTGCCGCAGCCGACGTCCGCCGCCATGGCGACCCTGAACGCTCGCCCGGTCGACCGCACCGACCCCAACTTCATCGCCGACAGCGTCAAGCGCGCCGAGACCATCGGCAGCCCGGCCTATCCGTGGCCGCCAGGCGCGCTGGCCGCCCGCGCCCAGGCCGAGGCCGGCCGCGCCTTCAACCCGCCGGGCGTTGCGCGCCAGATGGCCGCCATCCGCGCCTCCGGCGACCGCCGCGCCCGGCTGGCGACCATCACCGTCCCGACCATGGTGCTGCACGGCGAGGCCGATCCGCTGGTGCCGGTGGCCGGCGGCCGCGACACCGCGGCCAGTATCAAGGGCGCCGAGCTGCGCATCATCCCCGGCATGGGCCACGACCTGCCGCCGGCGCTCTACGCCACATTCGCCCAAACCATCGAGCGGGCCGTCGAACGCGCGCACCAACGCGCCGCCTCGCCGGCCTGAACCCCATCCGAACCAGGAGATTCACCATGGCCGAAGCCGACGCCGAATTCATCACCCGTCTGGAGCCCCAGGACGAATACACCCACACCCCCGACGCGGCCGCCAACTACAATGAGAGCATGTATTTCAACGTCTTCGATCCGAAGACGGCGGTCGGCGGCTGGTTCCGCATCGGCAACCGGCCGAACGAGGGCTATGCCGAGATGAGCGTCTGCCTCTATCTGCCGGGCGGGCGCGTCGCCTTCATGTTCGGGCGGCCGAAGATCAGCGGCAATGCCGAG
>DASYAQ010000360.1:0-2721 GCA_036501225.1 Caulobacteraceae bacterium
TATCGTCCCGCCGGCGATCCCGGCCATCAGAGCGGGCGTTATCGGCTCGAAGCCGTTGTCGCCGTCGCGGACGTAGAGCGGCTCGGTGACGTGCGCGGGGTCGAAGCCGTCGGCGACCATGTCGATCTTGCGGTGCTTGAAGGTGCCGGTGACGGCCAGTTGCGGCCGCAGGCGCAGGAAGATCGGCCGTGCATAGGCCGGCAGGGCCGCGTCCACCTTGGCGGCGAGACCGGCGACGTCGAAGTCCGGGCCGACCACCAGCGAGGCCATGCCGGCGCGGCCGTCCAGATCGCCGACCTTGACGCCGTAGACGCTGGCCTCCTTGACGCCGGGCAGCACGGCCAGCGCCTGCTCGACCTCGCCGGTGGAGACGTTCTCGCCCTTCCAGCGGAAGGTGTCGCCGATCCGGTCGACGAAATAGAAATAGCCCTCCTTGTCCTGGCGCATCAGGTCGCCGGTGGCGAACCAGGCGTCGCCGGGCTTGAACATGTCGTGCAGGACCTTGCTTTCGCTGGCCTTCCGGTCGGCATAGCCGGTGAATTCGGTGCGCGCGCCGGCGTGGATTTCGCCGAGACATTCGCCGATCTCGCCCGGCCGGGCCTCGACGCCCAGCCCGTCCGCCCCGCGCACCACCGTCTCGCTCTCGACGTCGAAGCGGGCGACCCGGACGTTGAACCAGGCCCGCGCATAGCCGGGAATCCGCCCGATCGCGCCCGGCTGGCCATCCAGGTTGAACAGCGAGACATTGCCCTCGGTCGAGCCATAGAATTCGAGGACTTCCGGGATGTGGAAGCGGGTCTTCACCGTGTCCCAGATTTCCGGCCGCAAGCCGTTGCCGAAGGCCAGGCGCAGCTTGTGGGTCTGTTCGCCCGCCTGCACCGGCTGGTTGACCAGATAGCGGCAGAGCTCGCCAATATACACGAACATGGTGCAGCCCTCGGCGTTGACGTCGCCCCAGAAATGGCTGGCCGAAAACCGTGGGCGCAGCACCACCGAGCCGCCGTTCAGCAGCGCCGCGCCCGTGGCGCAGAGCCCGCCGGTGGCGTGATAGAGCGGCAGGGTGACATAGACCCGGTCGTCCTTCCTGGCGTTGGTCGCGCCGGCGAAGCCGCGCATGTAGAGCTGCACGCGCATATGGTCGACCTTGGCCGCCTTGGGCATGCCGGTGGTGCCGGAGGTGTAGATGTAGAGCGCCGTCTCGCGCGCCGTCAGCCCCTCGCGGACGCTCCGGTCGGGACGCAGCTGGCTGCAGCTTTTCAGGGCCGTGGTCAGGTCGCGCAGCTCGCCCTCGGCCGCGCCAAGCGTCCAGATCAGCGTCGGACGCGACAGGTCCCGCTGGATGGCCCGCAGGGCCGGCGCGGTCTCGCCGTCGACGATGGCGTGAGCCGCCCCGGCGATCTCGACGCAGTGGGTCAGCTGGGCGCCGGCGAGGTTGTTGTTGATCAGGGCGGTGGCGACGCCGACCTTGGAGAGGCCGTACCAGATGGCCAGGTAGTCGACCCGGTTGGGGGCGTAGAGCACCACCGTCTCGCCGCGGCGGATGCCATGCTCCTTCGCCCAATGGGCGTAGCGGTTGGCGATCTCGTCAAGCTCGCCATAGCTGATGGTGCGGGGGCCCATGGTGATGGCGCGGCGCGTCCGCCAGGCGTCCACCGCCGCCTCGATGTCGTCGCAGACCAGGTGCGTCGAGTTGGGCCCGATAGAGCGCACCCGCAGCAGGGTCCGCACCAGGCCTCTGAGAAACTTGAGCTCGCGGCGGATACGCGTCTGCAACCCCATACTGGGCCCCCTCGCCACCGTCTTTGGGCCAGCCCGGCGGCCGGGGTCAAGGCGGCGTCTCTGGTCAGGCGACGTCTGGACGACATGTTTCCTCCGCCGTGGCGCCGGGGGCGCACCACCTTCTGATAGAAGGCGCCATGCTGCTGCTTCCGCGTGCGATTCTGTTCGACCTCGACGACACCATCCTGTCGTTCGGCCGCCGCGTGCTGGTGATCGAGGAAATCGCCGAACGCACGCCGGAATGGTTCGCGCCGTTGACGCCGAGGACCGCCGCCGCCGCCATCGAGGCCCGCTTCAAGGCCTTCTGGGCCGACCAGACTCGGCACAAGGCCTGGCGTCCGCGCCTGGCCGAGGCGCGCCGCATGCTGGTCGCCGAGGCCTTCGAGGACCTGAACGCCGCCGGGGCGACCCGCCTGACCCAAGACCAGGCGTACGACTTCGCCGACCGGTTCCATGCCTATCGCGAGACCGAGGCGAAGCTCTTTCCCGGCGCGCTGCAGACCATCGACGCGCTGAAGGCCGCCGGCGTCCTGCTCGCCCTGGTCACCAACGGCCAGTCCGAGCCTCAGCGCGGCAAGATCGAGCGGTTCGATCTCGCCCGGCGGTTCGACCACATCCAGATCGAGGGCGACCATGGCTTCGGCAAACCCGAAGACCGCGCCTATCGCCACGCCATGCAGGTGCTGGGCGTCCAGCCAAACGAGACCTGGATGGTCGGCGACAATCTGGAATGGGAGGTCGCCGCGCCTCAAGCCCTGGGCATCTTCGCCATCTGGCACGACCACCTCGGCGACGGCCTGTCCGAGGACTCGACGATCCGCCCCGACCGGATCATCCGCTCCCTGACGGAACTGCTCCTCTAAAACCTCTCCCTTTGGGAAAGGTGTTTTCCGTAGCCCCCCAGAAACAGCGCCACGGCGCGGGCGACTTCGGCCTTGATTT
>DASYAQ010000361.1:0-5813 GCA_036501225.1 Caulobacteraceae bacterium
CGCGACCCCTCATCCGTCGGCTACGCCGACACCTTCTCCCGCAAGGGGAGAAGGGGCATTCAGCGCATGCTCCGGAGATGTGTGAATCTGCTAGCCGCCCCGCCAGAGTTCCACGGCGCCTTAAGTCGTACGTGTCCCCAACTTCCGTACGACTAAGCCAAGCGCCTCAGGCCAGGCCGTTCAACTGGTTGAGGGCGCGGAATCGCGCGGGGTCGAGATCGCGGTTCGCGAAAGCCGGATGGTCGACGTCGTAGCGGTGCGCCCGGTAGATGCTCACCGTCGGCTCGCCGCGCGAATTGTTGTTCACGAACGGATTGATCCACTCCCACACCACCTCACCGCCGCGCGTCACCTCGAACAGCCGCCCGCTGGTGCCTTCGCACACCAGCACGTTGCCTGACGGCAGCCACGAGGCGCCGGAGATATGGCCGCTGAAGAACTGTTGCGATGGCGCGCCGCGGTAGGTCCACACGATCTCGCCGCTCGCTGGGTCGACCTCGATCACCTTCGAGCTGTCGTGGCCGTTGTCGAAGATCTGCACGTTGCCGTTCGGCAGCCAGGTCGGATTGTGCTGGCCGTGCGCCTTGTCGAGCTTGAAGCGCAGCTTGCCGGTTGCGCCGTCGATGGCCGCGACCCGGTCGCAGTTGCGCGCCGAGAAGACGATGTCGCCGGCGGCGTTCACGTCGATGCCGTTGACGTGCGTCCACTCCCAGCGGCGCGTCCTGGGATCGATGGCGTCCTTCAGCGGGTCGAGCAGCCGCCAGGTATGGATGCGCCGCACCTCCTTGAAATCGGGTGTGATCTCGACGAGGTCGTCGCCGATCAGGCGAGGCAGCTTCTCCCTCGGCTTGCGATAGCCGCCGCGCACCTTGCGATGCAGGTCGTCAGGCAGCTCCACCCATTCGGGCACCAGCGTATTGCCGTTGGGGAGGCGGTAAAAGTCGTGGTGCTGGAAGCGGTTCTCGTACTCCCAGACGGCATTGCCGTCCCAGTCCACCTCGACCAGCGTCGTGTGGTAGCCGCCCAGGCGGGTGACGTGGAGGGCGAACGGCGGCGGCGGTTTTGTCGGCTCGTCGGGCGGTGGCTTGGCCAGGTTCACGTCCGAGCCGGTCATCAACAGGTTGCCGTTGTCGAGCAGTCGACCGTATCCCGGCTTGATGTGCGTGAACTTCCACCGATGCACCACCCGGCCCTTCAGGTCGATGAGATAGGCGCATGTGTCGCCGTGCGGCGTCAGCAGGGTGTAGCCCCGCGTCGACAGGCCAGGACGATGGAACGTCAGTCCCGTGGCGCGATTGACGGACCAGCCCATTAAACACTCCGGAATTCGACCAACAGGCGTCACCTTGGGCGAGCCAGGCTGAGGTGTTTAGCGCCATGCCTTCGGCGCAGACACCCCAAGAAACGTCCTGCATCTTCCAGGCGCCGCCGAGGTTACCGCCCCGGCGTCCGCCGCGTGAGCAGCGGGACTCGTACGTGTCCCCATTCCAGCGTCACGCTCACCGGTTCGGCGGCAGCATCTTTTCCAGGGCGTTCGCCAGGGTTCCACGCCACAGCGCCGTGTCATGGCCGCCGCAGGGTTCGCTGAACGTCAGATCGTAGCCCTTCGCCTCCAGCACGGCCTTCATTCGCCGGTTGGGCTCGATCATCAGGGCGGGGTGCTCCAGCAGCCCGATCTCCATCCAGAAGCGCACGGGAAGGCGCGGAGACTGGCTGTACTGCTCGATGAGCCATCCGGGCGTGTAGCCGCCGGCCTTGCGCGGGATGTCCATCCTGAATCCGGGCCCCCACCACAGCGAGGCCGCCTGGCTGATGACGTTGCCGAAGACGTGCGGCAGTCGATAGCCGAGCCACATGGAGGCCAGGCCGCCATAGCTCGCGCCGGTGACGAAATGCTCCGCCGGATCGTCGGACACGCGATATTGGCTGCGCACCCAGGGCAACAGCTCTTCTTCGATGAACCGGGCGAAGGTCTCGTTGCAGGGCAATTCCGTATTGCGGGAGTCGGGCGTGGGATTGTCGATGAACACCGCGACCACCGGGCGGATGCGTCCGTCGGCCAGCAGGTTGTCGAGGATGCGCTGGGTCGGGATCCGGCTGATGGCCTGGCCGCCGTCGAACGCAACGAGCAGCGGATAGGCCTGATCGCCGTCCTTGTAGCCGGGCGGCGTGTACACCCAGAGCCGGCGCTCGTTCTCCATCAGCGCGCTCGCAAAGTTGTGCCGGTCGATCCAGCCGCGCGCGATGCCCGGCCGCTTGTGGACAATCGACTCGTCCGGCGCATCGCTCAGCGAAAGGAAAGATGTGATGTCGTCGGGCAGACCCTCCCCGGCGCGACTGACGAAATGCTCGCGGTGGTGAGGATCCGACGCAGGCGTGAAGCCGTCCCAGAAGGCCATGATCGTCTTGAGTTCGGCCTCGCTGGCTTCGTCGACGGAGATGAGCGGGGCATCGGGCGCGAAACTGTAGCTTGTGCGCACGTCGTTTCGGCAGCTGTAGCTGGCGTAACCGATGTTCGTGCCCGCTATCCGGTCCATCACGTTGTCACGATTTTCGCCGAAGCCGGCGCCCACCACGACGTGGCGCGCCTCGGGCGGCACGGGAAAGACGTGGGTGACGATGCTGTGGCCGGGCATCGCCGGGTCCGGCTCGATCAGCGGCGCCCGCTCACGCGCGATCCGCGTCCAGAAGTCGCTCTCGCCGCCCGGGTCGGCCCGCACGGACGCCAGCAGCGGATGCAGGTGATCGCGCAGACGCTCGGCGACTGACATTCGGAGAACTCCCTTGTGGGGTCAAATCTGACAGACCCAACGACCGGTTTCCACCCTGGCGAGGACGAGCAAGTCGGACGCGTCGGCTATTTCGCCGCCAGATACTGCTCGTCGGTGACGTGTTCCATCCATTCCACGACCTTGCCGTCGAGGGCTTCCTGGATGGCGATGTGGGTCATCGACGTGGTCGGGGTCGCGCCGTGCCAGTGCCTGTGGTTTGGCGGACACCAGATCACGTCGCCGGGGCGGATCTCGACGATCGGCTCGCCCTCGCACTGGGTCCAGCCGCATCCGGCGGTGACGATCAGGGTCTGCCCGAGCGGATGGGTGTGCCAGGCCGATCGGGCGCCCGGCTCGAAGGTGACGCTGGCGCAGCCGACGCGGGCCGGCGCCGGCGCGGTGTTCAGGGGATCGATGCGGACATTGCCGGTGAAATAGTCGGCGGGCCCCTTCTGCGAGGGCTGCGATCCGGCGCGCTTCAGCTCCATGGCGTCTCTCCGATTTCCGGGTCTCAACGACCGGTCGTGCGCTCCAGCGCCTCGGGGCAGCGATCCCCTGCAGCGTAGTCCGCGAGGCGGCCTTGGCGCGCGGCTGTCAACATCGTCGGAACGTGGCCGGCTGGCTCGGCAAGGTCAACGATCGATCAGGGCCCATTGCGTCGGAACGCCGCCGGCGACCTTTCCCTTGCTCGCGGCTCGCCTGCATAGATAGGGTTCGGGCGATGGCCCATTTGCACAGCGCCTTGGCCGGCCTCCAATCGGGCAGCTTCTGGGCGGCGCTGTTTCAGATCGTGCTCATCGACCTGACGCTGGCCAGCGACAACGCCGTCGCCGTCGGCATGGCCGCCGCCGGCCTGCCCAGGAAACAGCGGCATCTGGCCATCGTGCTCGGCCTGAGCGGCGCGGTGGTGCTGCTCTGCGTCATGGCCGTCCTGGCCATCAGGCTGCTCAAGGCCGGCGGCGGCGGTCTGGTGCTGGGCGGGGGGGTGCTCCTGCTGCTGGTCGGTTATCAGATGTGGCGCGACCTTCGGATCCAGGACCACGGACACCACCACGCACCGGACGAGCCGCGCGAACACAAGACCCTGCTGCGGGCGCTGACCCTGATCTTCGTCGCCGACATGTCGACGTCGCTGGACAATGTGCTGGCCGTGGCCGGCGTGGCGCGCAATCAGCCCGAGTGGCTGCTGTTCGCGGGTCTCGCGCTGTCGGTCGCTCTCACCGGCCTGGCCGCCGTCGGCGTCGCCAAGCTGCTGCACCGGTGGCCGTGGATCGGCTACATCGGTCTGGTCGTGGTGCTCTATGTCGCGGCCAAGATGGTCTGGGACGGCGCCGAGACGCTGAAGTGGATCCGAATCTAGAACCGTCGCCGACCAGCCCGCCCGCAAGCGGCTCGCGGATTGCGTTTGACATTTCGACGCTTATCTAATTAGATGCTCATCGAATGAGGTTCGCCATGGACACGCCCGCCCAAGCCAGACTGCTGCAATTCTTCAAGGCGCTGGCGCATGAGAGCCGGCTGAGGCTGCTCGGCCTGGTCGCCCAGCGCGAGCACAGCGTGCAGGAACTGGCGACGCTGGTGGGCCTGAAGGAGCCGACCGTCTCGCATCACCTGACCATGCTGAAAAACCTCGGCCTGGTCAGCCAGCGGCAGGACGCCAACACCCATTGGTACGCGCTCGAGCCCGAGGCCATCGCCAACCTGGCCAGGCAGGTGCTCAGCCGCGAGCAGATCGCCGGCCTGGCCGGGGACGCGCAGCCCGCCGATTGGCAGGCCAAGGTGCTGGAGACCTTCATCAGCGCCGACGGGGCGCTGAAAAGCATTCCGGCCAGCCGCAAGAAGCGCTGGGCGGTGCTGGCCTGGCTGGTTCGGCAGTTCGAGGACGGCCGGCGCTATAGCGAGGCGGAGATCAACGCCCGCCTGCTCGAACGCCATTGGGACTCGGCGACGCTCCGCCGCGAGTTCATCGGCTACAAGATGATGGCGCGCGAGGCCGGCGTCTATTGGCGGCTGCCGGAACAGGACTGGGTCAGCGAGACCACGTGAGACCATGAGCGACGCCGATCCCCTCCAGCCCTGGCTCGAGCGCTGGCGCCTGACGCCGGACGGGCCGAGCTTCAGCACGGAAATCGGCAGCCTGCTCATGCCGGTCATCGCCGGCGGCGGGCCGGCCATGCTGAAGATCGCCGGCGGCGTCGAGGAGCGCCGCGGCGGGGCCTTGATGGAGTGGTGGGGCGGCGAGGGCGCGGCGCGGGTGCTGGCGCGCGAGGGCGACGCGCTGCTGCTCGAGCGCGCCACAGGCACGGCAAGCCTGCAGGCGATGGCGCTGGAGGGTCAGGACGATGCGGCGACCGCCATCCTCTGTCAGGTCGCCGCCGGGCTGCATGCCCCGCGCGGCCGGTCGCCGCCGGACAGTCTGGTGCCGCTGCCGATCTGGTTTCGTCAGCTCGAGCCGGCGGCCAAGGCGCGCGGCGGCGTCTTCGTGAAGTCGGCGGCCGTCGCCCGCGAACTGCTTGCCGATCCGCGCGACGTAGCGGTCCTGCACGGCGACCTGCACCACAACAATGTGCTGGACGCCGGCGAGCGCGGCTGGATCGCCATCGACCCGAAGGGCCTGATCGGCGAGCGCGGCTTCGACTTCGCCAACATCTTCCACAACCCGACGCGGGAATTCTCGCTGGCGCCCGGCCGCCTGCATCGCCTGATCGGTATCGTCGCCGAACTGGCCGGGCTGGAGCCGGTGCGCCTGATCAAATGGATCCTGGCCTATTCGGGCCTGAACGCCGCCTGGTGTCTGGACTCCGGCTACGACGCCCACGCTAAGCGCTCCATGGAAGTCGCCGAGCTGGCGGCGACGGAACTGGCGCTTATTTCGGGTTGAAACAGTCCGGAAAGTGTTCGGGCTTGATCAGCGCCTCGCCGGCCAGCTCGCCGACCCGATAGAGTTCCGGGACCATCTTGTCGTCGTCCATCTTGACCAGGTCGGCGATCTGCTCGGCGGAAAACGTCTCGTCCAGGTGCTTTTCCAGCCAGCCGGGTTCC
>DASYAQ010000362.1:0-3054 GCA_036501225.1 Caulobacteraceae bacterium
ATCGCCCGCCTTCACCCGGTATTGTTTGCCGCCGGTTTCAATGACCGCGTACATCGCGTTGATCCTGGTCGAAATGAAAGCCGCCCGCGAGCGAGCCCACGGGCGAGAGGCCGTGCTTATAACGAGGGGGCCCCCGCCAAGTCAATGCGGCGCTCGACTGTTATATTATAACAGGCTACAGAGCAAGGATGGGGCCAAGACACCTTAGCCTGTTGCAGATGAGCGCCGCCAGGCGGCTGGCGCTGGCGCTGGTCGGCTGCGCCATCGTCTGGATCGCCACAGCCCTGGCCCTGGCCTGACCTCATGGCCTCGGTCGTCCTGGAAAACCTGACCCTGGGCTATGCCGGCCGGCCGGTGCTGCGGCGGCTGGACGGGGTCTTCGCGTCCGGCAAGGCCACCGCCGTCGTCGGGCCGAACGGCGCGGGCAAGTCGACGCTGCTGAAGGCGCTGGCGGGCCTCATCCCGCCGATCGCCGGCCACCTGCGGCTGGACGGCGTCAGCCGGCGCGACGTCGCCTATCTGGCGCAGGACCCAGGCATCGACCGAAGCTTTCCGATCACGCTCGACGATCTGGTGGCGCTGGGCCTGCAGGCCAGGCTCGGCCTCTATCGCGGCGTCGCCGCGGCCGACCGGCGGGCGTTGGAGGCGGCGATCGCGGCGGTGGGCCTGGGCGGCCTGGAGGCGCGGCCGATCGCGGCCCTGTCCGGCGGCCAGTTCCAGCGGGCCCTGTTCGCGCGGGTGCTGGCGCAGGACTCGACGCTGATCCTGCTCGACGAGCCCTTCGCCGCCCAGGACGCCCGCACCAGCGAGCATCTGGCCGCTGTGGTCCGCCGCTGGTCGGCGCAAGGTCGCACCCTGGTCCTGGTGCTGCACGACCTGGACCTCGCCCGCGCGCTTTGCGCCGAGACCCTGGTCCTGGCCGGCGAGGTGGTGGCCTGGGGCCCCACCGCCACGACGCTGACGCCCGAGACCCTCGAACGCGCCCACGCCCTGGCGGCGGCGGTGGTGGAAGCGTGAGCGCAACCCTCAAGATCCTCCCCCGTTACACGCGGTCCCCCTCCCCCAACGGGGGAGGATCAAGGGCGTGAGCGCCGGGGTGATCATCGGCGACCTCGCCTTGCGCAGCGCCGCGGCCGGCGGGCTGGCGCTGGCCTTCGGGGGCGCGCCGCTGGGAGTGCTGTTGATCGCGCGGCGGATGAGCCTGTCAGGCGACGCCCTGTCGCACGGCATCCTGCCGGGGGCGGCCATCGCCTATCTGCTCGCCGGTCCCAATCCACTGGCCCTGACGGCCGGCGCGCTGATCGCCGCCCTGGTGGTGGTCAGCCTTTCCAGCCTGCTCGCCCGCACCCGGCGGCTGCCCGAGGACGCCGCCTTCGCCGTCATCTATCTGAGCGCACTGGCGCTGGGCGTGCTGCTGCTCGCCCGCACCGCCGGGCCGGAGGCGCTGGAGGCGCTGTTGTTCGGCGCCACGACGGCGCTCGATCGCAGCGGGCTGCTGCTCGCCGCATCGGCGGCGACCGCGACCCTGTTGGCGCTGGCGCTGTTCGCCCGCGGCTTCGTGGCCGAGAGCGTCGACCCGCAGTTCGTCCGCGCCCAGGGCGGCCGCGCCGGCGGCGCCCTGCACATCCTGCTGATGATGCTGGTGGCGCTGAACCTGGTGGCCGGCTTCCGCGCCTTCGGCGCGCTGATGACGGTCGGCCTGATGATGATCCCCGCCGCCGGAGCGCGCTTCTGGGCCAGGGGGTTCGCCGGCCAGGCCGGCGTGGCCATCATGCTTTCGGCCACGGCCAGCATCCTGGGCCTGTTGATCGCCGCGCGCCTGGGCGTCGAGCCGGGCGCGGTGATGACCCTGGCGGCGGCGGGCCTGTTCGCGGTTTCCGGCCTGGTCGGCGTCAACGGCGGCCTGGTGCGCAAAGCTTCCGCGCGACTTTAAGCCGGCCTGCCTTGCGCTTAAGTAGGGCGCATGACCGATACCCAAAGAACCCCCGTCACCGTGCTCACCGGCTATCTCGGGGCCGGCAAGACCACCCTGCTCAACCGCATCCTCACCGAGGACCACGGCAAGCGCTACGCCGTCATCGTCAACGAGTTCGGCGAGATCGGCATCGACAACGACCTGATCGTCGGCGCCGACGAAGAGGTGTTCGAGATGAGCAACGGCTGCGTCTGCTGCACCGTGCGCGGCGACCTGATCCGGGTGCTGCAGGGCCTGGCCAAAAGGAAGGGCGGCTTCGACGCCATCGTCATCGAGACTACGGGCCTGGCCGATCCGGGCCCGGTGGCCCAGACCTTCTTCGTCGACGAGGACGTCAAGGCCAGGACCGTGCTGGACAGCGTCACCACCGTGGTCGACGCCAAGCATGTGCTGGCCCGGCTGGACGACAGCCGCGAGGCGCGCGAGCAGATCGCCTTCGCCGACCAGATCGTGCTGAACAAGACCGACCTGGTGTCGGAGGCGGATCTGCGTCGCGTCGAGGCGGGTATTCGCAAGCTCAATCCGCTGGCCCCGATCCACCGCGCCGAACGTTCGAACGTGGCGCTCTCGGCCATACTCGGTCGCGGCGCCTTCGACCTGAGCCGCATCCTCGACCTGGAGCCGGAATTCCTCAATCCGCCGCATGGCGAGGCCGGCCATGTGCATGACCAGGACTGCGACCACGACCACGATCATGCCGGCCACGCCCATCACGACCATCAGCACGACGACGACATCAAGGGCGTGGCGCTCACCTTCGACGCGCCGCTGAACGGCGACGCGGTCAGCCGCTGGCTCAGCGATCTGCTGGCCGTCCAGGGCCCCGACATCCTGCGCGCCAAAGGCATATTGAGCATCAGCCGCGAGGACCGCCGGCTGGTCTTTCAGGCCGTGCACATGATCTTGGAGGGCGACCTGCAGCGACCGTGGCGCGACGGCGAGACGCGCACCAGCCGCATGGTCTTCATCGGCCGCAATCTGGACGAGGCGAAGCTGAGGGCCGGCTTCGAAGCCTGCGCCGCCTAGGTTACGCCGAGGTTTTCGTTGATCAGCGCGACCTTGTAGTAGCCGTCGGTCTG
>DASYAQ010000363.1:0-5299 GCA_036501225.1 Caulobacteraceae bacterium
AGATCGGCGAGGTGCTGGGCGCCAGGATCCAGGTGTTCGGCTGGGACCAGTTGCCGGTCGCCTTCGACGGCGCGGCGGCGCTGATCAACTCGACCTCGCTCGGGCTGGAGGGCGGCGAGCCGCTGATCCTGACGCTGGAAGGCCTGCCGGCGACCGCCGTGGTCATGGACATGGTCTATCGGCCGCTGCGCACGCCGCTGCTGGTCGCGGCGGCCGCCGGCGGTCACCCGATCGTCGATGGGCTGGAGATGCTGGTCGGCCAGGCGCGGCCGTCCTTCGAGGCCCTGTTCGGCCAGCCGCCGCCGGCCGAGGTCGATGTGCGCGCGCTGGCGCTGGCGGCCCTGGGAGCGGCGTCATGATCACCATCGGCCTCACCGGCTCGGTCGGCATGGGCAAGTCGACCACCGCGGCCATGTTCGCCGAGGAAGGGGCGCCGGTCTATGACGCCGACGCCGAGGTGCGCCGACTGCAAGTCAGGGGCGGCGCGGCCGTCGAGGCCATCGAAGCGGAATTCCCCGGCACAGTGAAGGATGGCGCGGTCGATCGCGACGCGCTGGGGTCGCTGGTGTTCAACGACCCCGACGCGCTGAACCGGCTGAACGGCATAATCTATCCGATGCTGGGCGCCGGCCGCGCGGCCTTCTTCGAAAAAGCCGAACGCGATGGTGTCGATGCGGTGGTGCTCGACATCCCCAAGCTGTTCGAGACCGGCGGCGAGGCGCGGATGGACGTGGTGGTGGTGGTCAGCGCCCCCGAACATGTTCAGCGCGAACGGGTGCTGGCCCGGCCCGGCTACGACGCCGCGCGGCTGGACGCCATCCTGGCCAACCAGATGCACGACGCCGAAAAACGCGCCCGCGCCCACTTCGTCATCGATACCGGACAGGGTCTGGAGCATGCCCGCGAGCAGGTCCGCGCGGTGATGGCGACGCTGCGCTCGGGGGAGTGGAGAAAGCCCGAAAGCCCCGCTTGATCCCGGTCGCGAACGGCGCGATTCAGGGACGGGATGGCGCGCGAAATCGTTCTCGATACCGAGACTACCGGCCTCGACCCGCGCACGGGTCACCGGCTGGTGGAGATCGCCTGCGTCGAGCTGGTGGACTTTCTGCCAACCGGCCGCTCGTTCCATCGTTACGTCCATCCCGAACGCGACATGGACCCCGACGCCGAGCGCGTCCACGGCCTGACCTCGGCCTTTCTGGCCGACAAGCCGCGCTTCAGCGAGCCGCATGTCTGCGACGCCTTTCTGGATTTTGTCGGCGAGGCGGTGGTGGTCGCCCACAACGCCGCCTTCGACCGCAGCTTCGTCAATCACGAGCTTGAACGCGCCGGCCGCGCCGGCCTGCCGGAGGCGCGTTGGGTCGACACCCTGCCGCTGGCGCAAAAGCGTTTCCCCGGCGTGCACAATTCGCTCGACGCGCTTTGCAAGCGCTTCAAGATTTCGCTGGCCGAGCGGGAAAAGCACGGGGCGCTGATCGACGCCCAGCTGCTCGCGGCGGTTTATCTCGAGCTCAACGGCGGCCGTGAGCGGGGGCTGGATCTGATGGTGGCGGGAACCACCCGGAACCTGGTGCTGGCGGTGGGCGAGACCCGCTATGGCCCGAGGCCCCGGCCGCTCACCGCCCGGTCGACCGAGGCCGAGCGCGAGGCCCACCTGATCTTCGTGCGCGGCGCCCTGGCCGAGAAAGCGGTCTGGCTGAAGTTCGGCCTTGTCTAGGCTTGGCCGGTCGGTTCGTTGGCCATGGCGGCCTGGCGCGAGGCATAGACCACGGCGAAATCGATCGGATCGATCATGAAGGGCGGAAAGCCGCCTTCCGAGGTCATCTCGGCGATCAGCCGGCGCGCGAAGGGAAACAGGAAGCGCGGACACTCGATCAGCAGCACCTGTTCCATGTTTTCCGGCGCGATGCCGTTGATCTGGAAAAGCCCGCCGTAAAGCAGCTCGAGCGTGAAGATCGGGTCATCGTTGCTCTTTGCAGAGGCCGTCAGCTTCAGATCGACCTCATAGAGTTCGTCCGGCCGCGCGCGGGCCGCCATCTCGACGCCGAGGTCGATCTGCGGCTGAACCGCCGAGGTGCGCAGGGATTCGGGCGCGCGGGGATTTTCGAACGACAGGTCGCGGATGAACTGCGCCATGATCCTGATCCCGGGCACGGAGCCGTCGACCGGCTCGGCGGCGAGGTTGACGGGCGCTGGCGGGCCTTGGTCGGTCATGGATGGCGGATCCCGTCTATCGCGGCCTTAAGACGAAGGCGCGCCTTGGAGGTTGAAGGCGGGGCTGCTATCACGCTCGCTGAAGGCGCGCAACGCGCCACCTGACGAAGCGGCCCCTAGCGGACTATATAGAAACTGAAGCGACTGAGCCGGGTCCGGTCGCCCGGCGCCCCGCTCAACATCCCCGGTGTCGATCTGCAGCTCTTGGAACTCATCATCATCGCCGTCGTGGCCGCCGTAGTGCTCTATCAGCTCTACGCCGTGCTGGGCCGCCGCGTCGGCCGCCAGCCCGACGACGTGGCCCAGCCCGCGACCCTGCCGAGGACCGGCGACGCCGAGCCGTTCACGCCGCCGACGGATACCGGTCCCACGCCGTCGGGCGTGGCCGCGATCCGCGCCCGCGACCCGGCTTTCGATCCCGCCAAATTCGTCGCCGGAGCCCGGCAGGCCTATGAACTGATCGTCGTCGCCTTCGCCACCGGCGATCGCACAACGCTGGAGCGGCTGGTCTCGCCGGTGGTCATGAGCAGCTTCGCCAAGGTGATCGCCACCCGCGAGAGCGAGGGCCGCAGCGAGAGCGTCGAATTCACGCAGCCGCCGCGGGCGGACCTGGAAAGCGCCGAAGTCACCGGCGACCTGGCGCGCGCCAAGGTGCGCTTCCTGGCCGAGTTCCGCAGCCGCAGCAAAGGCCCCGAGGGCGAGGCGGTCGACGACAAGCGTACGGCCGAGTTCTGGACCTTCGAGCGCCGGCTCTCCAGCCGCGACCCGAACTGGACCCTGGTCAGGGTCGACGCCGCCGAGGCCTGACGCGCCGTGAGGGGTTTGCGGCGGTTCGCGGCCCTTGTCGCCCTCGTCGCGCTGTCGGCCTGCGCCACGCGCCCACCCGCGCCGATCCATGCGCCCTATCGCCCCAGGCCGGCGGAACGCCCGCATCAGAGACCCTACGAGCCCCCCGAGCGCCCTCGTCCACCCGCGACCCCCGCGCCCGAAGGCGAAGACACTCCGCTCTCCGCCCTGCCCGGCTGGTACGCGGAAGACTATTCGGCGGCGCTGCAGGCCTTCGTGGCCGGCTGTGCGGCCTCCCGGGACCCGGGCATCGCCGCTATCTGCCGTGACGCCCGCGAGACCGGACCGATGGCCCAGGGCGGCGCGCGGCTCTTCCTGGAGCGTAGTTTCCGCGCCCGCCGCATCGGCGATGAAGGGGTTCTGACCGCCTATTTCGTCCCCGAATACGAGGCGCGCGAGACGCCGGAGCCGCCCTTCACCGCGGCGGTGCGGCCCAGGCCCTCCGGCATCGAGGCCTTGCGTCCGATGGGCGATCGCGCCGCGATCGAGGCGACGCCGCCCGAACAGGCCCTGGCCTGGATGAAGCCGGAAGAGCTGTTCATCATGCAGATTCAGGGTTCCGGCGTGCTCGACCTGCCGGACGGGCGGCGGCTGAAGGCTTCCGTCTCGGTCACCAACGGCCTGCCCTTCGTTCCAATCGCCGGCATCCTGCGCCAGCGCGGCGAGCTGGCCGCCAAGGGCGGGTCCGGCGACGCCATCCGGACCTGGCTGGCCGAGCATCGCGGCCCCGAGGCCGATGCGGTGATGGACCAGAACCCGCGCTACGTCTTTTTCGTGGTCGCCCCCGACGATGGCCGTGAGCCGGCCGGGACGGCGGGAATCCCGCTGGTCGCCGGCCGCTCGATCGCCATCGACCCCGGGTACCACGACTTCGGCGGCGCCTATTGGATCGACGCCGATTCCCCGACGCTGAGCGGCGCGCCGGCCCTCTACCGGCGGCTGGTCATGGCGCTGGATACCGGCGGGGCGATCAAGGGACCGGTGCGCGCCGACCTCTATCTCGGCCGCGGACCCCAGGCCGGCGACGAGGCAGGGCGCGTGCGGCATGTGCTGAGGCTCTATGCCCTGGTCCCGGCGCAGCCATGAAGCGCGTCCTGAAGTCCGACGAGATGGCGCTCTGGGGCCATGTCACCGCCACCGTGCATCCCCTGGGCGCGCGTCAGCTGCCCGGCATGGCGTTTCCGGCCCCGGCCATCGAGTCGGTCCCGACGCCGCCACGGCCCGAAGCGCCGGCCGGTGCGCCGAAGACGCTCGAACCCAGGCGGGCGCGCCGGCTGGCGCGCGAGCGCGACGCCGTCGGCGGCCGCCTCGACCTGCATGGTCTGGCCCAGGACGAGGCGCGGGCGGTGCTGATGCGGTTTCTGGCCGGCGCCCAGGCGGAAGGGTCGCGCGCGGTCATGGTGATCACCGGCCGCGGCGTGCAGGGCGACGGCGTCTTGCGCAAACGCGCCCCGGAGTGGCTGGCCGAGCCTGCCCTGCGCGACGTGGTCGCCGGCGTCGCCGAGGCGCATCGTCGCCACGGCGGCGAGGGCGCGCTCTATGTGGCGCTGAAGCGGCGCAAATCTCGCTAGAGCGGGCCAGCGGAAAAGTGCGAAGCGGTTTTCCGCCCGCAACCCGCTCTAACTCTTAGGGATCGATCACGTTTATGATTTTGGATTGAATCAATCCAAAATCATCGTGATCTAAGGCGCTTTGCGGAAGCGCCCGACGAAGAAGCCGTCCAGGCCGCCCTCGAGGTGATGCGGCAGGATGCGCAAGCCGCCGGCCAGCGTCGCGGACGCCACGGGCGATCCCCCCTCGCCCGCCTCGATCGGCCAGGCGATCAGGTCCGGCCGTCGCTCGAGCAGCGCCGCGGCCTGCGCCTCGCCCTCCTCGGGCTCCAGCGAGCAGACGCAGTAGATCAGCCGGCCGCCGGCCTCGACCCGGTCCGCCGCGGCGTCGAGCAGCCGGGCCTGGACGCCGGCCAGGCTGGCGATATCGGCGGGCTTGGAGCCCCACAGCACGTCGGGATGGCGGCGGAAGGCGCCGGTGGCCGAGCAGGGCGCGTCGAGCAGCACGCCGGCGAAGCGGCGAGGATCGCGCCAGGCGCCGGCGTCGGCGGTGACGATCTCGGCGGCGAGGCCGGTGCGCTGCAGCGCCTGTCTCAGCCGCCCCAGACGGGGGCCGGAGCGGTCGAGGGCGGTGACCTTGGCTCCGGCCGCCGCCAGCTCCAGCGTCTTGCCGCCCGGCGCGGCGCAAA
>DASYAQ010000364.1:0-5465 GCA_036501225.1 Caulobacteraceae bacterium
CCGGAGGTCTATGACGGCGTCATCGAGATTCGCGCCATCGCCCGCGATCCGGGCAGCCGCGCCAAGATGGCCGTGGTCTCCAACGACTCATCCATCGACCCGGTCGGCGCCTGCGTCGGCATGCGCGGCTCGCGCGTCCAGGCCGTGGTCGCCGAGCTGCAGGGCGAGAAGATCGACATCATTCCCTGGTCGCCGGACGAGGCCGCCTTCCTGGTCAACGCGCTGGCCCCGGCGGAAGTCTCCAAGGTGGTGATGGACGAGGAGGACGAGCGGGTCGAGGTGGTGGTGCCAGACGAGCAGCTGTCGCTGGCCATCGGCCGGCGCGGCCAGAACGTGCGCCTGGCCAGCCAGCTGACCGGCTGGCAGATCGACATCATGACCGAGAGCCAGGAGAGCGAGCGCCGCCAGCGCGAGTTCGCCGAGCGCACCCAGCTGTTCCAGGAAGCCCTGGACGTCGACGAGGTCATCGCCCAGCTGCTGGTCACCGAAGGCTTCGCCACCGTCGAGGACGTGGCCTATGTCGACGCCTCGGAGATCGCCGCCATCGAGGGCTTCGGCGAGGACACCGCCGAGGAGCTGCAGGCCCGCGCCCGCGACTTCCTGGAAAAGGAAGCCGCCGAATATGACGAAAAGCGCCGCGAACTGGGCGTCGAGGACGGCCTTCTGGAAATCGAGGGCGTCACCCTGCCGATGAGCGTCGCGCTTGGCGAGGGCGAGGTGAAGTCGGTCGAGGATCTGGCCGGCCTGGTGCCCGACGACCTGCGCGGCTGGTTCGAAAGCAAGGACGGCGAGCGCGTGCGCGAACCGGGCGTGCTGGAAAGCTTCGCGCTGACGCCCGAGGCGGCCGAGGCGCTGATCATGCGCGCCCGCGTCGCCATGGGCTGGATCGAGCCCGAGCCTGAACTCGAGCCTGAAGAAATGGTCGACGGCGAGTTCGCCGAGGATCTGGCCGAGGCGAGCGAGAGCGCCTGATCTGACCCACGCCCCGACCCACGCTCTGACCCATCGCGAGCGGCGCGACCTCGTCTCCGGCGAGGTAATGGACGAGGCGAAACTGATCCGCTTCGTCGCCGGGCCGGACGGGGCGGTGACGCCGGACCTGGCCGGCAAGCTGCCCGGACGCGGCCTGTGGGTGGCGGCCAACCGCACCGCGATCGAGGCGGCGGCGGCCAAGGGCGGCTTTTCTCGCGCGGCCAAGACCAAGGTCTTCGCCGGCCCCGGCTTGGCCGATCTGGTCGAGCGCTTGCTGGCGGCGCGGATTCTCGCGGGGCTCGGCCTTGCACGGCGCGCCGGGACGCTTACCTCCGGTTTCGAGAAGGTTCGCGCGGCCATCGCCAGCGGCAAAGCGGCCTGGCTGATCGAGGCCGCGGACGGTGCGACCGACGGCCGGCGCAAGCTGATCAGCCTCGCCGAAAGGCGTCCCGACCCGCCCCGCGTCCTGGCCGCCTTCACATCAGGCGAATTGGGTTTGGCCTTGGGGGGCGAAAATGTGATACACCTCGCCTTCCTTGTGGGACGAGGCGCCGAGCGCTGGACAGTTGATGTCGAGCGATTTTCTGGCTTTCGTCCGCTCCTTCCTCAGAGTTGGCGCGAGGAGCCTTGAATGTAGGCGAGGCGGCCCTGGCCGCACCGCTCGCGTTCGCCTATGGACGCGCAATGCAACCCACGCGCCCGGTCCTTGAAGTTCGGGGGCGGGCAGGTCTTGAGTAAAAGCGACGGATGAACGACGCCAACGACGACAATAACAACCGAGCCGGCGGCGGCATGCGCGCGCCCCTGACGCTCAAACCGCGCCCCGGCGCGGTCAGCGCCGGCACGGTGAAGCAGAGCTTCAGCCACGGCCGCTCGAAGACCGTCGTGGTCGAGACCAAGCGCCGGCGCGTCGATGCGCCGGCCGGCGGGACCGGCGGCCTCGGCGGCCCCTCGGCGGCCGAAAAGCGCGCCGCGCTGGACGTGCGTCCGCGCGAAACCCCGGCCGCGCCGCGTCCGGCGGCGCCGGCCGCCTCCAGCCTCAACCTTTCCGCCGAAGAGCTGCGCGCCCGCCAGCGCGTGCTCGAGGCGGCGCGCATCGACGCCGAACGCCGCGAAGCCGAAACCGCCAAGCAACAAGCCGCGCGCGCCGCGGAAGAGACCCGCCTTCGCGCGGCCGCGGCGCCCGCGCCGGTCGCCACGGAAACCACCGCCGAACCGACCACCGCGGCGCCGGCTCCAGCTGCCGAGGCGGCGACAGTCGCGCCCGCTGAACGCCCGGTCGAGCGTGCGCCCGAACCCGTCCGCGCCGCGGCGCCCGTCGCCCGGGCGGAGCCGCGCCCCGAACCCCGCCCCGAGCGCGAGCCGCAACGGCGCGACGAGCGCGTCTCCACCACCACCTATCGCCCCGAACGCGCGCCCAGCCCGTCCTACGGCCGGCGCGCCGAAACCGATCGCGCCGACCAGCCGGCCCGCGAGGCCCGTCCGACCGGCGAGCGCCCGCAACGCGCCGGCGAGACCGTGCGCTATTCGGCCCTGGCGCCCCGACCGGCGCCCAGCCGCGACGGCGCCGCCGCGCGCGGCCCGCGTCCGCCCGGCGGCGGCATCGGCCGGCCGGAACTCGCCCCCGCCACACCCGAAATCCAGCGCGCCACGCGCCAGGCCCCGCGCCCCGGCGGTGGACTGCTCGATCGGCGTCCCGACGACGACGAAGACGGCGCGACCAGCCGCGGCAAGGGCGCCCCCGGCAAGGCGGTCAGCCGCGTCAAGGGCGCGCCGCAGCGCCGCGAAGGCCGTCTCACCATCCAGGCCGTCGCCGGCAACGACGACGAGGCCGTCGAACGCATGCGCAGCCTGGCCTCGGTGCGCCGGGCCCGCGAACGCGAGCGCGAGCGCCGCAAGGGCGGCGGCCAGGAACAGGCCAAGATCGCCCGCGAAGTGGTCATTCCCGACGTCATCACCGTCCAGGACCTGGCCGGCCGGATGGCGACCCGCGGCGTCGAGATCATCAAGTTCCTGATGCGTCAGGGCCTGATGCTGAAGATCAACGACGTGATCGATTCCGACACCGCCGAGCTGGTGGCGACCGAATTCGGCCACACCGTCCGCCGCGTCTCCGAATCCGACGTCGAAGAGGGCTTCATCGGCGCCGAGGATGTCGACGACCATCTGCTGCCCCGCCCGCCGGTCGTAGCCGTGATGGGCCACGTCGATCACGGCAAGACCAGCCTGCTCGACGCGCTCCGCGCCACCGACGTCGCCGGCGGCGAACACGGCGGCATCACCCAGCATATCGGCGCCTATCAGGTGCGGCTGAAGGACGGCGAGCGCGTCACCTTCCTCGACACCCCCGGTCACGCGGCCTTTTCGGCCATGCGCGCCCGCGGCGCCAACGTCACCGACATCGTGGTTCTGGTGGTCGCGGCCGACGACGGCGTCATGCCGCAGACCATCGAGGCGATCAATCACGCCAAGGCCGCCGGCGCGCCGATCATCGTGGCGATCAACAAGATCGACAAGCCCGACGCCGATCCGACCAAAGTGATCAACGAGCTCCTGCAACACGAGATCGTCGTGGAATCCCTTGGCGGCGACACCCAGGCCATCGAGGTCTCGGCGACCCAGAAGACCGGCCTGGATCACCTGATCGAAGCCATCCTGCTGCAGGCCGAGGTCATGGATCTGCGCGCCAATCCCGATCGCGACGCCGACGGCGTGGTGATCGAGGCCAAGCTGGATCGCGGGCGCGGCGTCGTCGCCACCGTGCTGGTCAAGCGCGGCTCGCTGAAGCGTTCGGACATCGTCGTCGCCGGCGCCAACTGGGGCCGCGTGCGGGCGCTGATCAACGAACGCGACGAACAGGTGGACGCCGCCGGGCCGTCGGAGCCGGTCGAGGTGCTCGGCCTGGACGGCACGCCCGATCCCGGCGAGCCCTTCGCCGTGGTCGAGAACGAAGCCCGCGCCCGCGAACTCACCGACTACCGCATCCGCCAGAAGCGCGAGCGGACCGTGACGCCAACCGGCGCGCCCGGCGCCTCGCTGGCCGACATGATGGCCAAGCTGCAGGACAAGAAGGTTTCCGAACTGCCGCTGATCATCAAGGCCGACGTGCAAGGCTCGGCCGAGGCCATTGTCGGCTCGCTAGACCAGATCTCCACCGACGAGGTGCGCGCCCGGATCATCCATTCCGCCGCCGGCGCCATCAACGAGAGCGACGTGATGCTGGCCAAGGGGCTTGGCGCCCCGGTCATCGGGTTCAATGTCCGCGCCTCGAAACAGGCCCGCGAACTGGCCGAACGCGAAGGCGTCGAGATCCGCTACTACGCGATCATCTACGACCTGCTCGACGACATCAAAGCCGTGCTGTCCGGCATGCTGTCGCCGATCCAGCGCGAGACCCTGCTGGGCAACGCGCGGGTGCTGGAGGTGTTCGACATCTCCAAGGTCGGCAAGGTCGCCGGCTGCCGGGTCACCGACGGCGTCGTGCGCAAAGGCGCCCGGGTGCGGATCATCCGCGACGACGTGGTCACCCTGGAACTCGGCACGCTGCAGACCCTCAAGCGCTTCAAGGACGAGGTCAACGAGGTCCAGTCCGGCCAGGAATGCGGCATGAACTTCGGCTTCCAGGACATCAAGGTCGGCGACGTGATCGAATGCTTCACCGTCGAAGAGATCCAGCGGACGCTCTAGGGGCAAGCGCGCGGCGTTAGCCGCGAAGGGGGACGTCCATGCGGATCGCGGCGTTGCTGGCCGGCCTTGTGCTGCTCGGGGCGCCGGCCCTGGCGGCCGTCCCGCAACCGGGGCCTGAGCAGCCGATTCCCAATGACGGCGACTGGCGCTTAAGCCGCGTGGCTGGTTCGGGCTGTTACGCGCGCCTGCCGGGACCGCAGGTCGACACCCTGCTGGCGGTCAACAAGGACGGCAAGATGGTGGTCGGGGCCGGCCGTTCCGACTGGAAACTGCCGAACGTCCTGGAAGACGTCACCCTGCAGGTCGATGGCGGCAACGTCTATCCGATCAAGGCCAGTCCCGTCGTCAACGTCATCTTCGGCGTGGTCCCCGACACCGTCATGGAAGACGTCCTGCGCAAGGCGCGACAACTGACCTGGACCACGCCGTCTGGGCGCTTTATCGCCGACGTCGCTGGCCTCGGGATCGCTTACGACGTCATTCGGGCCTGCCTGCGCTAGCGGTTGGCGGCGACGATCGCCTCCTCGACGTCGCGCAGCCGGTCCTTGCCGAACCAGATCTCGCCGTCGACGACAAAGGTCGGGCTGCCGAAGGCGCCCTGCTCGAACGCCTTGGTGGTGTTGTCGAGCAGGGCCTGCTTCACCTGCGGATCCTCGGTTCCGGCCATCAGGGCGGCGGCGTCCAGGCCGGACTCGGTCAGGGCGGCCACGATCACTTCCGGATCGTCCATCTTCTTCGGCGCCTCCCACATGTGGTGGTAGACCGCGTCGACGTAAGCGCCGAACACGCCGAGGCGCTGGGCGGCG
>DASYAQ010000365.1:0-12505 GCA_036501225.1 Caulobacteraceae bacterium
GGCCTTGGCGCGGGCGAACGCCGGCGATTGCGTCGAACGGCATGGCGGCTCCTCTTTCTGCGCCAGGCATAGCCAATCGCTGCGTCAGCTTTTGTCAGCATGCGGCGCGGGGCGGCGCCGAGAGGTCGTACCGTCGGCGACTGATCAGGGAAAACGCGCATGGCTAGAGCCTGAGCCGGCTCTCGACCACGGTGACCGCGCGGCCGCGCAGCAGCACCCGGTCGCCCGCGACCTCGGCCTCGATATCGCCGCCCCGGCCGGGATAGGCCTGGTGGAACCGGAGCTGGGGCCTGCCGAGCTTGTCGGCGAACAAAGGCCCGAGACTGCAGTGCAGGCTGCCGGTGGCCGGGTCCTCCGGGATGCCGGAACCGGGCGCGAAGAACCGGTCGACGACGTCGTAGGCGCCGCCGGGCGCGGCCAGGGCGGCGACGCCGATGTTGCCAGGCCCTTGCGTGGCTGTGCTGGGGATCGACTGCAGGGCGGCCAGGTCCGGCTTCAGACCGCGCACCTCGGCCTCGTCGCCCAGCAGGGCGACCAGGAACCGCCCGGCCCAGACCTCGACCGGCCTGGCGCCCAGCGCCTGGGCAAGGTCGGCCGGCGCCTCGATGCGTCGCGGCGGATCGGTCGGAAAGTCCATCTCCAGCCGCCCGCCCGCCCGACGCACGCCGAGCGCGCCGGACCGGGTGTCGAAGGCCAGGGCCGGCGCCGCCGCCCCCAGCTCTTCGAACAGGGCGTGGGCGGAGGCCAGGGTGGCGTGACCGCAGAGCGGAACCTCGACAGTCGGCGTGATCCAGCGCAGGCCGAAGCGGGCCGGATCGGCGGTGCGCAGCAGAAAGGCGGTCTCGGCCTGGTTGTTCTCCGCCGCCAGGGCCTGCATCCAGGCGGAGTCCGGCCAGGCGTCGAAGGGTTCGACCACGCAGGCGGGATTGCCCATGAAGGGGCCCGCGGCGAAGGCGTCGATGGTCCACTGGCGCATGCGGCGGATTTTCCTTGATTCGGAACAATTCGAAATCAATATCAATTCAATTCCGCATATTGACCATCAGGTCAATTCCTATATTGTCGCGATGACAATAAGAGGCCGGCAATGGCGGAATGGCGACCCGAGATCGAGGCCGGCGACGGCTATATCCATGAGCGGATCGCCGCGGCGCTGCGGGCCGACGTCGCGCGGGGCGTGCTGGCCCCGGGCGCGAGACTGCCCACCCATCGCCGGCTGGCCGAGCTGCTCGGGGTCGGCGTCGGCGCGGTGACCCGGGCCTATGCGGCGGCCGAGTATCAGGGCCTGGTGACCGCTCATGTCGGCCGGGGCAGCTTCATCGCCCAGCCGGCGACGGGCGGCGCGGACGTCGCGGCCCGCGAGGGGCCCATCGATCTCGCCCGCAACCTGCCGCCCGCCGCCCCGGCCAGAGCGCGCCTGGCCGAAGCTCTGGGCCGCCTGCGCCAGCGCGGCGATCTGCTCACCTATCTCGACTATCCGCCGACCGGCGGCGCCGAGGCGCATCGCCGGGCGGCCGGCGCGTGGCTTGCGAAAACCGCCAATTGGCCCGGCCTGGATTGGCGGCGGCCGATCGTCACCGGCGGCGCCCAGCAGGCCTTCGCCGTCGCCATCGGCGCCGCCTGCCGGCCCGGCGCCAGCCTGATCGTCGAGGCGGCCAGCTTCACCGGCGTCAAGGCCCTGGCGGCGCACATGGACTATCGCCTGGTTCCCGCCGGCATGGACGCCGAGGGCCTGACCCCCGACGCTCTTGACGAGGTCGCGGCCCGCAGCGGCGCGCGCCTCGCCTATGTGTTGCCGGTGCAGAACCCGACCGCCCGGATCATGGGGCTCGAGCGCCGGCGGGCCATCGTCGAGGTCGCCCGCAAACGCGACCTGCTAATCGTCGAGGACGACCTCTATGGCGCCTATGCGAGCGAACTTGGCCTGCCGCCGCTGGCTGCCCTGGCGCCCGAACGGGTCTTCTACGTCAGCGGCCTTTCCAAGAGCCTCGCGCCGGGCCTGAGGGTCGGCTACTGCGTGCCGCCGACCGGCGACGATTGGCGCGATCGGTGCCTGAGCGCCTTGCGCGCCATCGCCTTCGGCGCGCCCGGCCTTGGCGCTCTGGTGGCCACCCAATGGATCGAGGATGGAACCGCCGCCGATATCCTCAGTCGGCATCGTCTCGAACTCGCCGACCGCGCACGATTGGCCCTGGAGATTCTGGGTCCGGCGGCGGAGCGGCCGGCCAATCGCGCCGCCACCCATCTCTGGCTGCCGATGAGCGAACTGGACGCCGAGCGCGCCGCCGCCCGGGCCTTGCGCGACGGCGTCGAAGTCACGGCGCCTAGCGCGCCCTTCATCGCCGGCGGCCAAGAATACGGCCTGCGGGTCTGTCTCGGCGCCGCGCCCAGCCTGGCCGTCCTGGAGCAGGGTCTGCGCACGCTGAGCCGCGCCCTGGGCGAGCGCCCCGATCGCGCCCTGGGCATGGTCTGACGCCATGGGCGTTTCACCCCACGAGACCGTCCACGACGGCTGGTCGATCAGCGACGATCCGGCGCGTTTCGACCTCGCCCGCGCCCATGGCTGGATCGCCGCCGAGAGCTATTGGGCGCAAGCCATTCCGCTGGCGGTGTTCGCGAGAGCGCTGGCGAACAGCCTGACCGTCGGCGCCTACGCGGGTGACGGCGACATGGCCGCCATGGCGCGCGTGGTCACCGACCGGGCGACCTTCGGCTGGATCTGCGATGTCTTTGTCGATCAGGCTCATCGCGGCAAGGGCCTGGGCAAGGCGCTGATGGCCTATCTGATGGCCCATCCCGACCTGCAGGGCTTTCGGCGGCTGCACCTGGCCACCCGCGACGCCCACGGCCTCTATGCCGGATTCGGTTTCACGCCCCTGACCGGGGTCGATCGCTGGATGGAAATCCGCAACCGCGACGTCTATCGGCCCTAAAT
This sequence comes from Caulobacteraceae bacterium, assembly GCA_036501225.1. Classification (GTDB taxonomy): domain Bacteria; phylum Pseudomonadota; class Alphaproteobacteria; order Caulobacterales; family Caulobacteraceae; genus Poindextera. The sequence goes on from DASYAQ010000365.1 coordinate 2,936, forward strand.
CTCGATCCTGATCTCCGGCCATCGCGCCGACGCGCGCTGCGCCGTGGCCTCGAAGCCCTTCGTCCGACGCATCGGATTGGGCCGCAGGCGGAGCGCGAACAGGTCGTCCAGCCCGAAAGGCGCCTCGACGTGCAAGCGGCCGTCCGGCTCCAGTCGCACCCCGACGGCGAACAGTGGCGAGGTGAATCGGCCAAGCGCCTCGGCGCTGCACGACAGCGGCGCGTAGGCTTCGCCATAGTGGTCGTGGAACCACAGATGCACGCGCGCTTGGTTGCGCACCTCGACCATGTCGCGCAGCGGCGGCTCGAAGACAGCGGCCGCGCGGCGGATCACGACGTCCTCGGCCGCATAGGACAGATCGGCCGCATCGAAATAGGCCAAGTCGTAGTCCTTGATCGCGAACTCCAGCGGCCGGCCGGTCAGGTGGTTCAGCACCGGCTGATAGATCGCCCCGGACGTGAGCAGCCAGTCGGGCATATCGAGCTCCCGCGCGATCTCCAGCACCGTCATCAGGTTCGGCGTGGCGCGCAGGATGGCGTCCAGGCGGGGTTCGAGATCGCGTCTCACCGGGGCGCCAACGGCCAGCCGTGATCGATGGGGCCGTGGCCGCCGCCGAAGCCGGGCGCGGCGCGGATGGCCTCGGCGACGAAGGCGTGGGCGCGGCGGACGGCCGCCGGCAAATCCAGCCCCTGGGCCAGGCCGGTGGCGCAGGCCGAGGCCAGGGCGCAGCCGGTGCCGTGGCCGTGGCGGGTGGCGATCCGCTCGCTGCTGAACAGGGTCTCGCCGGACGGCGTCATCAGGACATCGATGACCGGGTCGCCCCGCACGTGGCCGCCCTTCATCAGCACGGCTCGCGCGCCCATTCCCAGCAAGGCCTCGCCGGCGCGCCTCAGGTCGGCGGTGGTGGCGACGGCGAGGCCGGTCAGCCGTTCGGCCTCGGGGGCGTTGGGGGTCAGAAGCGCCGCGAGCGGGATGAGGCGCGCGCGCAGCGCCTCGATGGCGTCGTCGTCGAGCAAGGCAGCCCCGGTGGTGGCCGCCATCACCGGATCGATGACGATCGGAATCGCCGCGCCGGCGAGCAGGTCGGCGAGCGCGTCGACCACGGCCTTGCCACCCAGCATGCCGGTCTTGATCGCATCGGCGCCGATGTCGTCCAGCACCGCGCGGGCCTGAGCGACGATCAGCGCCGGCGGGATCCGGTGGATGGCGTGGATGCGGTGAGTGTCCTGCGCCGTGACCGCGGTGATGGCGCTGGCCGCATAGCCGCCCAGCATGGTGATGGTCTTGATGTCGGCCTGCACCCCCGCGCCGCCGCTGGAGTCCGAACCGCCGATGGCCAGGACGCGGCCTCTTGAATCTTCGCGCCGGCTCTTGGCGGGGGAGAGGGCAGGGTGAGGGGGCCGCGCCGCCGCCGCTGACTGTCCAGGACCGTCCGTCACGCAAAGGGCTCCTCACCCTGCGCTCTCACCGCTTGGCGGGGCGAGGGTTCCAAAGCCGCCTCGATCGCCGCACGCACCGCCAGCGCCTGCACCGTCTCGCGCACGTCGTGCACCCGCACGGCCGCTACGCCGGCGGCCGCGCCGGCCAGGGCCGCGGCCAGGGAGCCGCCGAGGCGGTCGGCGGCGGCGGTCGCGGTGCGATCGACCTTGCCGAGGAAGCTCTTGCGGCTGGCGCCGAGCAGCACGGGAAAGCCGAGGGCGACGATGCGATCCAGATGGGCCAGAAGGGTGAGGCTGTGCCGGCCGGTCTTGCCGAAGCCGATGCCCGGATCGAGCCAGATCTTCTCGCGCGCCACCCCGGCGGCGATCGCCGCGTCAGCCCGCGCGATCAGGAAGGCCTGGACCTCGGCGACCACGTCTTCATAGGCTGGCGCCGCCTGCATGGTGCGCGGCTCGCCCCGCATGTGCATCAGCACCACCGCGCAGCCCAGGTCGGCGGCGGCGGCCAGGCTGTCTTCGCGCCAACGCAGGGCGGTGACGTCGTTCCACATGGTCGCGCCGGCGGCGACCGCGGCGCGGGCGACCTCGGGTTTCATGGTGTCGACGGAGAGGGGGATGGCGCTCTCGGCGCGGATGGCCGCAACCACCGGAACCACCCGGGCGAGCTCTTCGGCCTCGGACACCGGCGCGGCGCCCGGCCGGGTCGATTCCGCGCCGATGTCGAGGCTGTCGGCGCCGGACGCGATCAGCGCCCGAGCGTGAGCGACGGCGTCCGCCGTCTCCAAGAACCGCCCGCCGTCGAAGAAACTGTCGGGTGTGACGTTGACCACCCCCATGACCGAAGGGCGGCTTAGGTTCACGCCGGCTCTGGGTCCGGGGCGTGGGTGAGCGGCACGCCTACGGCCGGCGCGGGCGGACGCTTGTCCTCCAGCTCGTCGTCGCGGTTCGGCTTGATGCCCTTCAGCACATTCTCGACCTCGTCGCCGGTCAGGGTCTCGAACTCGAGCAAGGCCTTGGCCAGGGTGTGCAGGTCGGCGATGCGCTCGGTGAGGATGCGGCGCGCCTCGTCCATGCCGCCTTGCACCAGCCGCCGGACCTCGCCGTCGATCTTCTGCGCCGTGTCTTCCGAGACGTTCTGGGTGCGGGCGACGGAGTGGCCGAGGAAGACCTCTTCCTGATTGTCGCCATAGGCGACGGTTCCGAGCTCGTCGGAATAGCCCCAGCGGGTGACCATGTTACGGGCAAGGCCGGTGGCGGCGGAGATGTCGCTCGACGCGCCGGACGTCACCTTGTCCTTGCCGAAGATCAGCTCCTCGGCGACGCGGCCGCCCATCATGATGGCGAGCCTGGACATCATCTGCTGGTAGTCCATCGAATAGCGGTCGCCCTCGGGCAACTGCATCGTCAGGCCCAGCGCGCGGCCGCGCGGGATGATGGTCACCTTGTGCAGTGGATCGGCGGCTGGAACGCTGATCGTGACCAGGGCGTGGCCGCCCTCGTGATAGGCGGTGTTGCGCTTCTCCTGGTCGCTCATGACCATGGACTTGCGCTCGGCGCCCATCATCACCTTGTCCTTGGCGTGCTCGAAATCGGGCATGGAGACCATGCGCTTGTTGCGCCGGGCGGCCAGCAGGGCCGCTTCATTGACCAGGTTGGACAGGTCGGCGCCGGAAAAGCCGGGTGTGCCGCGCGCCAGGGTGCGGACATTGACGTCGGCGGCCAGCGGCACGTTGCGCATGTGCACGCGCAGGATCTTCTCGCGACCCACCACGTCGGGATTGGGCACCACCACCTGGCGGTCGAACCGGCCGGGACGCAGCAGGGCCGGGTCGAGTACGTCGGGGCGGTTGGTCGAGGCGATGACGATGACGCCTTCGTTGGCCTCGAAGCCGTCCAGCTCGACCAGCAGCTGGTTCAGGGTCTGCTCGCGCTCGTCGTTGCCGCCGCCGAGGCCGGCGCCGCGATGGCGGCCGACAGCGTCGATCTCGTCGATGAAGATGATGCAGGGGGCGTTCTTCTTGGCCTGTTCGAACATGTCGCGCACGCGGCTGGCGCCGACGCCGACGAACATCTCGACGAAGTCCGAGCCTGAAATGTAGAAAAACGGCACGCCCGCCTCGCCGGCGATGGCGCGGCCGAGCAGGGTCTTGCCGGTGCCCGGAGGGCCGGCCAGCAGCGCGCCTTTCGGGATCTTGCCGCCCAGCTTCTGGAACTTGGCGGGGTCCTTCAGAAAGTCGACGATCTCGGCCAGTTCGTCCTTGGCCTCGTCGACCCCGGCCACGTCCTCGAAGGTGATGCGGTTCTTGTTCTCGGTCAGCATGCGGGCCTTGGACTTGCCGAAGCCCATGGCCCCGCGCGCCCCGCCCTGCATCTGGCGCATGAAGAAGAAATAGACCGCGCCCAGAAGGATGAAGGGCAAGAGCTGGATCAGCAGATTGACCAGCATATTGCCGCCGGCCGGCGTGACGGTGATGTCCGCGCCGTGATCGCGCAGGTCCTTGACCAGATCGCCCTGGTCGAGCGGCGTGGTGACGGTGTGCTTGCTGCCGTCGGACTGGACGATATCGACGCTCTGATTGTGCAGAACGGCGGTTTTCACCCGCCCGGCCTCGACGTTGGAGAGCAGCTGCGAATAGCTGAGCTCGCCGCCGCCGGCGGTCTTCGCGCCCTGGGTCACCATGCTGTAGAGCCCGGCCGCCAGGAGGAAGATCACACCCCAGATGGCCAGATTGCGCAGAGTCATTCCGTCGACCTCGTTGAAGAGCCGTTCAGGCTCAAGATAAGGCGCCGCGCTGCATTTCGCCACGCGCGCTATTCGTCGCGTGCAAGTCTTAGGCCCGAGGTTCTTTCGAAACGGCGCCGCAGGCCGCGGAAAAGCGCGCGCCGACCAGGGAATGAACAACGATCGCGTCGTCATCGGCAAGCATCGGGCAGGCCAGGCCGCCGCCCGCGTCGACCACCAGCGGCAAGGCCGGCCGGGCGGCGGCGGGCGCGGCCTTGAGGCGGCGGCGGGTGGCCGCATCCAGCCGCGCCTGGGCGCCCCTGAGCGCGATCACGCCCAGGCCAGGCCGATCGGCGCGAAGCTCGAAACGGCCGTCCCAGACGGTGGCGCGGCCGGGCTCGAGCGCGACGGGGGCCAAGCCGCCCCGCACGATTTCGCCGCCGTTGCGCGCGATCAGGACCTCCGGCCCGGCGACCAGGCTCGCCCCGGCGAGCGTAGCGGTGAAATCCTCGAGGCCGGCGAGGCGATCGAACAGCGCGCCGACGCGCTCGGCCCGGGGCGGCCGCTCGCCGCCGCCGACGCACAGCATGGCCGCCGCCAGCATCCGCCGGCCGGGGGCCCCGGGCGTCCGGCGCAGGCTGGCGCGGTCGAGGCGGATCGTGCCCCAATCGTCGAACGTGGCTACAGCAGCCGCAAGGGCCGTATCGAGGTCGTCCACCAGCGGCGTCGGGCCGTTGGTCGCCCCGACAAGCTGTCGGCGCGCCCGAGCGCGGGGCTGGCGCGGATCCTCGTTGGCCGGGTCGTCGATCCAGCCCCATCCCGACGCCCGCAGGGCCGCGCGGATGGCCGCCCGGCGCACGGCGAGCAGCGGCCGCAGGATGAAGACGCCGCGGCCCTCCGGCCAGACCGGCGACGGCCGCCACTCGCGCGGCGGGCCCAGGCTGGAGCCTTGCGCCCGCATCAGCGCGCTCTCGGCGATGTCGTCGGCGGTGTGGCCGAAGACCACCGTGGTGGCGCCGGCCGCCCTCGCCGCCTCGGCGATCAAGCCGTGCCGTGCCCGGCGGGCGGCGGCGGCCAGGCCGTGACCCGGCTTCTCGCCAATCCAGGCCAGGGCGCGAAACCCGACCCCGAGCCGGTGCGCTGCATCGGCCGCGAAGTCCCGCCAGGCGGCGCTGGCGGCCTGCAGCTGGTGATCGACGTGAAAGGCGATGACCGGGCGGCCACATCCGTCGGCCCACGCCTTGGTCGCGATGAGCGCCGCCAGAGAGTCCCCCCCGCCCGAAAAGGCGACGGCGATCGGTTGGGCCAGGTTTCGATCCAGCCGGCGATCAAGAACTGCTGAGATCCCAAACGGGTCCCTTCTCCCCCCGCGGGTTTCGGAGCAGTCGCCGAAGGCGATCGGCTGGCGAAGCCCGTCGAAGCGCAGATGGGTGGCCGGTCGGAGACCGGTCGGATGAGGGGCCGCGCAAGCGTCCCCGCCAGCTTCTTCGGGCCCTTCCGTCAACACCGGCGCGGCCCCTCATCCGTCTGCTTCGCAGCCACCTTCTCGCGCGAGGGGAGAAGGATCGAGGTGGCTTGGCCGCTCATAGGTTCAAACGCCCTGCCTCAGGCCGCGCACTTGGCCTTGGCCTTTGCGCCGGCGGCGCGGGCTTTTTCCGGGGCGCTGGCCTTGGGGTAGTGGCGATCGAACTCGCCGAGCGCCTGGCAGGCCTGGGTGGGCTTGTTCAGCTCCACGAGCGCCAGCGACAGCTTGACGTCGGCGTCGGCGCCCCAGGCGGTCTGCGGCCAGCCGCGGATGGTGGCGATATAGGCCACGGCCGCGCCGGCATAGTCGCCTTGCGCGAACTTGGTCTCGCCCAGCCAGTAGCGGGCCTCGGGCGCGTCGGCAGACTTGGGATAGTGGTCGAGATAGTCCTGGTAGGCGGCCGCGGCGGCGGGATAGTCGCCGTCCATCATCAGCTTGCGCGCACTGGCGTACGCCGCCTTGGGATCGCTGCCGCCGGGCGCCGCCGGGGCCTCGGGCGCGGCCTGCTCGGCCTGGGCCGCCGGCGGCGGCGCGGCGGCCTGGCTGGCGACCTGCTTTTCGAGGGCGTCCACCCGCGCGGCGAGCGCCGCGGTCTGCGCCTTGGCGTCGTCGGCCGAGCGGCGCGCCTCGGCAGTGTCGTGGGTCAGGGTCTCGATCTGGCCGTTTAGGCTGCGCAGCGTCTGGTCCATGTCGTCGAACTTGGCCGAGAGCGCGGTCAGCTGAGGGTCGGGCCCCGCCTCCTTGATCTCCACCGGCTGGCCGGTGGAGCGCGCCTGCAGCACGATCTCGCGCACCTCGTGCAGCTGTTTTTCCAGCCGGTCGAGGCGCGCGGCGGAGGTGTCCCTCGGCGGGGCGTCGCCGGCCTCCGCCTGGGCGAAGGCCGAAGCGGAGGCGGTCATGAGCGCCGTCGTCGACAACAACAGAACCAGGGCGTGACGAAGCTTCATGCGGCAATGCCTGACAGGGACTAGACGGGAGGCGTTGGTCCCTTACTGGGCGGCGCCGTCGGTGATCTGGGTGTGGCCGTTGCGGTCCTTCGCCCAGGCGCTTTCGTCGTCGCCCGGATCGATCGGCCGTTCCTTGCCGTAGGAGACAGTGGTGATGCGGCCGCCGTCGACACCGTGGGCGACCAGGAAGTCACGCACGGAATTGGCCCGCCGGGCGCCAAGGGCGAAATTGTATTCCCGCGTGCCGCGTTCGTCGCAATTGCCTTCGATGCGCACCCTCACGGCCGGATAGCGGGCCAGCCAATCGGCCTGTTTGGCGAGGGTGTCCGCCGCATCGGGCCGGATCGTAAATTCGTTGGTGTCGAAGAAGACCCGATCGCCGGCGCTGATCACGAAGTCCTGCATCGAGCCCGGAATGGCGGCGGACGGGGACTCCGAAACCGGACCTTGCGTCGGCGGCGTGTATTCCGGCGGCGGGGCCGTCGGCTCGGCGATCGAGGTGGGGGCCGGGGGCGGGGGCTTCGGCGTCGCGCAGGCGGCGATCGAGAAGGTCAGTCCCGCAATCGCGACCAGCTTGAGGCCGGTTTTGACCGTAATGCTCATTTGGCTTCTCCTTGCCGTAGAGACTTGGGCTTCCAGTCGATATTGGCGCCCTTCGCCCGTGATGTCCTGACAAACCTTGATGTCCGCCCCATGAGGATTTGATCAAGGCAGCAACGGCGACCAGGCCGGATCCGACGCCCCGCCGGGGAAGGCGGCGGCGCGGCTGACCCGTCCGGTCACGTCCACGGTCCACAAACGCGCGCCGCCGCCGGGCGTTTCACGCGAAAACATGATCACCCGCCCGTTCGGGGCCCAGGTCGGCCCCTCGTCGAGGTAGCTGGTGGTCAGGATGTGCTCGTCCGAGCCGTCGGCGCGCATCACCCCGATATGGAAGGTCGAGCCGGTCTGTTTGGTGAAGGCGATCAGGTCGCCCTTCGGCGACCAAACCGGCGTCGTATAGCGGCCGTCGCCGAAGGAGATGCGGTGCTGACCCGAGCCGTCCGCCCCCATGACATAGATCTGCGGTCCGCCGCCGCGGTCGGAGTTGAAGACGACCTGCGACCCGTCCGGCGAGAAGCTGGGCGAGGTGTCGATGCCCGGGTCGGTGGTCAGCCGCCGTGTCTCGCGGCTGCGCAGGTCCATCACGTAGATGTCGGTATTGCCGGCCTTCTCGACCGAGAGCGCCACCTTGGTCCCGTCCGGCGAGAACCGCGGCGCGAACACCATGCCGGTGAAGTGGCCGAGGGTTTCCTGCCGGCCGGTCTCGATATTGAACAGATAGATGGAGGCGCCTGAGTCCCGCAGCGCCATGAAGGTGATTTCCTGGTCGTTGGTGGAAAAGCGCGGCGTGAACACCTGGTAGGCGCCGTCGGTCATGTAGCTGGGATTGGCGCCGTCCTGGTCCATGATGGCCAGGCGCCGCACGCGCTTGGTCTTCGGGCCGCTCTCGGCCACGAAGACGACCCGGGTGTCGAAATAGCCCTTTTCGCCGGTCAGCCGCTCATAGACCGCGTCGGAGATCTTGTGGGCGAGCCGCCGCCAGTTGTCCGGCGTCGACGAGTATTGAAAGCCGATCAGCGAGCCTTGCGCAAAGACGTCCCAGAGGCGGAAGTCGACCTTCAGCCGGCCGTCGGGATCGACCGTGGTCTGCCCGTCGAGCAAGGCCTGGGCGTTGATCTGCTTCCAGGCCGCGAACTGCGGCTGGACGTTCACGCTCGGCGCCTTCTCCTGGAAAGTCGAGGGATCGAGCGGCTTAAACAGGCCCGAGCCCTCCAGGTCGTTCTCCACCACCTTGGCGATCTCCGCGCCTTGCGCGCCGCCGAAGTCGGGGATGGCGATCGGCATGGGCTGCAGGACGCCCTGGTTGACGTCGACGGTGACGTCGGCGCGCGCGGGCGGCGCGGCGATACCGATGGCCGCGGCCAGAACGGCCACGGCGAAGGCGAGACGCGTGAACTTGGGCATCGCTGGCCTCATCGGTTTGAACAGTCTTTCTTCTGATTGAAGTTCACGGTGATATTTTGGCCGTAGAGCACCCGAAAAGCCGGATCGGCGAAGGGACCGTGCTGATAGACCGCGCGGACGGCCCGCTCCGAGGCGACCTTCAGCGCGTTGTCGCTCGTGCCGGCGAGCGACGACTGCGGCGTACCGATCAAGACCCCGGTCGATCCGATCCTGAACGAGACCTTGATCAACACATCGGCGGCGCCGGCATTGTTGCAGATCGGGTTCCAGATGCGTTGCAGTTCGCCCGACAGCGAGGCCAGCGCCGCCGCCGAGACGGCGTCCGAGGTTCCCGACGCGGTCCGCGCCTCCACCGCCTGTTCGGGCCGGCTCGGCCCGCGGGCCGCCGAGGACTGGCGCGGGCCGGAGGCCTTGGCCTGTTTCGCCAGCTCGGCGGCGAGCGCTGCCATGTCCATCTCGGCCGCCGCCGGCTTGGCGGGGGTGGGCTTGGCCGTCGCCGTCTTGTGCGGAGTCGGCGTCGGCGCCGGCTGCGGCGTGGCCTTGGCGGGCTGGGCCTGATGCGGCTTGGGGACCGGTTGCGGCGCGGGCCTCGGCGCGGGCGGGGTCGGCGTCGGAGCCTCTTCCGGCGCGGCGACCTGTGGCGAGGCCTGCGGGACCGGCGCTTCGGTCGCGGCCGGTGCCGGTTGCGGCGCCTGCACCGCCGGCTTCGGCGCGGGCGCCTCGTTCGAGGTGATCAGCGTCACCGGCACCACGTCGCCCATGTGCAGGGGTTTGGACAGCCACGGCCAGGCGATCAGGCCGCTGATCAGAATGATCGCGTGCAGGGCCGCCGATCCGGCCATGGCCGGATAGCGATCTGACCGCACACGGGCCACCCTAGGGCGCGCCCTCGACAGCCGGGCCGCCCGCCGGTCCGCCCGCTGGCCCATC